>NZ_JBEZVK010000026.1:0-106144 GCF_040636955.1 Streptomyces sp. NPDC032472 | reverse complement strand
GCACGGCGAAGGGCCGGTACTCCCCCGCTCGGGGGTGGAGTACCGGCCCTTCGCCGTGCTGCAGCGCCGCGGCGGCTCAGCCGAGCCGGGCCGCCAGCTTGAAGCGGGCCTCGCGCTGCCGCTGGTACAGCGCGAGCGTCTCGGCGTGCTGCTCCACGAGCCGGTCCTGATAGGCCTTCTCGACCGCGGCCCAGATGCCGACCAGGTTCACCTCGCGCTTGCACGCCACGTCGGCCTTGGCGGCCGCGACGGCCTTCGGCCCGGCCAGGTCCCCGTCCAACCCGAGCTTCCCGACCAGCTCGTACGGTGTCGGGATCCCGCCGTATCCGGACGAACCCATACAGGCCGACCACTTGGCGAGGACCTCCACGACCCGGGAGTCCCCCTTGGCGCGCTCGTGCGCCTCCGAGGCCAGGCCGAACGCGAACAGCAGGTCCACGCTGTCCTTCGTCGGCGCGTACAGCTTCCGGTAGCCCTCGCGCCCGCAGCCGCCGGCCGGCACCTTCATCCCGCCGACCTCGATCCCGCTGTCCACGCCGGCGGCCTCCTCCTCGCTCTTGGCGTCGGGTGCCTTCGCGCCCTGCCCGCCGCCCGGGACCTCGCCGTGCAGCACCGTGTACGCGCTGTCGCTCAACTGCGGCGGCGCCGGCTTGGCCGGACGCCCGGCGCCCGCGGTCTTGTCGTACCCGTGGGCCGCCGCGTACTCCGGGTCGGCCAGGCCGAACAGGTACCGGTGCCGGTCCTCGGGGGCGCCGCCGCCGGTCGGCGCGGCGGTGGAGACGCCCTCGTAGGTGAACCCGTACCGGGCCATGCACCGCGCGACGAGCCCCTCCTGGACCCGGCCCATGCGGGCCGACTCGGCCTCGGTGTCCGTGTACGCGTCCATCGGCAGCGCGATCGAGGCGGTGGCCGGGGACACGGCGACGGGACCGAGCTCGGGCTCGCCCTGCGCCCCGCCGCCGTCCCCGCCGGAGCAGCCGGCCAGGAGGGCGGCCGCCAGCAGGACGGCGGCCGGTGCGAGGGGCCGGCGCGGGCGCGGGCCCGGTCGGCGGGGGCGGGGACGGCGGGCGGTGCGCATCGGGTCAGGCTCCTTCGCCCGGATCAGGCGTGGAAGGTGTAGGTGGCAGAGCTGATCTTGTTCTTGAAGTTGGTGGACGCGTTGCCCCAGTAGTTGCTGGGGATTTCGCCGACATTGCCGTCGAGGCCCGCATCGGTGCCGACCTTCCAGGCGTACACGTCCCGGTTCCAGTAGGACTCGGTGTTGTCGTTGACCTTCTGGCCGCCGCCGGAGCAGCCGGACTTGAAGTAGTCGTCGCTGAAGTTGAGGTCCTCGCCGTACAGATCGAAAACGCAGCCGCCCCGGTTCGTCGTCCAGTACAGGCCGAACTCGTCGACTTCCAGGTTCCCGTCCTTGCCGTAAGCGGCCGACGGGCCTGCGACGGCCAGAACCGTCGCGCAGGCCGAAAAGACGGCCGCGCAGCCCACGGCGATTTTCCGCATTCCCTTGTCCATTTTTCGCGCTCCTCATTCCTCGGTGGTCTCGACGGCAGGCCGCAACGGCCGCATGACCGCGCGTGCCCGGCCTGGGATTCAACAGGCGAGGAGGGCGGCAGGAAAGAGCGTTTCTCACCTGATGGACAGTCATTTCTGTTGCCTGATCGGTAACTTGTGCTGCCGCAACACAAGTTCCTACTATCGGCCGACGCGCGCCGGCGGACACCCTCCGCACACGGACGCGCAAATTCCATTTCTCTCGGTCTGGGGAATCAAGCCGTGCACGCACGCAATATCGCCGCCCTGCTCCTGCTGACCCTTTCCCTGACGGCATGCAGCGGCGACAAGGAACCCGAGGCGAGCGACAGTCCGCCGCCGACCGCGCAGGAAATCGCCTACTTCGACTGCCTGGAAAAGCAGGGCGTCGCCGTCGTCCACACCGATTCCGGGGCGCCGCGCGAGGACAAGACCAAGCCCTGGAACGAAGCCGCGCACACGGCCTGCGCCGCCCTGAACCCGGCACCGAAGACACCGGCCCCGCCCACCGCGGAGGAACTGGCCGCCGCACGCAAGCAGTCCGAATGCCTGCGCGCCGAGGGCGTCACCTGGTACCCGGACCCCGACCCGGCCACCGGCGAGGTCGACCAGACCAAGGCCGCCCCCGAGCAGTGGGCCGCACTCAAGACCCGGCACGCCGCGGCCCTGGCGAAGTGCCGCCCGGCCAGGTGAGCACACTCGACCGGGGGCGCCGCGCCGTGCTCGCGGTGGTCGGCGCGGCCGCGCTGATGGCCGTCGGCGGGCTGGTGGCCACCGCGCTGGTGAAATCGCCCGCACAGGTCGCCGCCGAGACCGGGCCGCCCGTACAGCGCCCGCTGACCGCCGAGGTCGAGCAGCGCGTCCTCGCCACCCGGGTCGTCATGCGCGGCACCGTCACCGCCGACCAGAGCGTCGCCGTCTCCCCGCAGGGCATGCGCTCCGGCGAGGGCGCGGGAGCGGCCGTGGTGACCAAGCTGCCGCTGAAGGCCGGGGACGCCGTCACGGCCGGGCAGCTGCTCGCCGAGGTGTCCGGGCGGCCGGTGTTCGCCCTGCACGGCGGCCTGCCGATGTACCGGGACCTGCGGCCGGGGGCCACCGGCGACGACGTCGCACAGCTGCAGCAGGCCCTGCGTGCGCTCGGCCACGACCCGGGCGGGGACGCCAAGGGCGTCTTCGGGCCGGGTACGAAGGCTGCGCTGAGGGACCGGTACAAGGCCATCGGCTACGAGCCGCTGCCCGCCGTGGCCGACGGCGGGGCGGCGCTGAAGGCGGCGCGCGACGCGGTCCGCTCGGCCGAGTGGGCCGTGGAGGACGCCGAGGCCCAGGCCGCCGGGGCACAGGGCAGCGGGGCACAGGGAGCCGGCGCGCAGGGCAGCGGGGTGCAGCCCGGAGAGGCGGACGCCGGCAAGCCCGCCGCCGGGACCCAGGCCACGCCCGCCACCGCCACCGCCCCCACGGCCGAGCCGGCCGCCGGCTCCAAGGCGGCGGCCGACGCAGGCGCGAGGGAGCTGGCCCGGGCCCGCCAGGCCCTCGTCGAGGCCCGGGCCGCGCTGCGGGCCGCGGAGGCCGCCGACGGGCCGATGCTGCCCGCCTCCGAGGCGGTGTTCCTCTCGGGCTTCCCCGCCCGGGTCGGCTCGATCGGGGCGCAGATCGGCGCCCCCGTGACCGGGGCGGTCCTGACCGTGTCGGCCGGGGAGCTGGTGGTGGAGGCGTACCTGAAGGACGACAAGAAGCAGCTGCTGCGCGCCGGGATGCCGGTGGTGATCTCCTCCGAGGCCGTCGGCACCGACCTCCGGGGCAAGGTGGCCCTGGTGGCCGCCGAGCGCTCCTCCGGGCGGGCCGGGGGCGCGCAACAGGGCCAGGGCGGCGGCAGCCAGGACGCCAAGGGCGGCGGCTCCGGCCCCGGCGGCGGGAGCGGCGCGGCGGACCTCGGCCACCGGATGGTCGTCCGCGCCGAGGGGGCGCTGCCGGCGGCCCTGGCCGGGCAGGACGTACGGCTGACCGTGGAGTCCGCCGCCACCGACGGCGCGGCCCTGGTGGTGCCGGTCACCGCGGTCTCCGCGGGCGCGGACGGCCGCACCGTCGTCACCGCCGTCGCCCCCGACGGCAGCGCGCAGCACCGGGTGGAGGTCCGCACCGGCACCACGGGCGACGGCTTCGTCTCGGTGACCCCGACCCGGCAGGGCGCCCTCGCCCCCGGCACCCGGGTGGTCGTCGGGACCACCGCGGGCCCCCGGAAGGAAGCCCGCCGGTGACGCGGCCGCCCGTGATCGAGTTCCGCGGGGTCGGGCTCACGTACCCCGGGACGCCTCCCGTGGCGGCGCTGCAGCCGTGCGGGCTGACCGTGGAGCGGGGGGAGTTCATCACCGTCGTGGGGCCTTCCGGCTCCGGGAAGTCCACCTTCCTCAACGTCGCCGGGCTGCTCGACGCGCCCACCGCCGGCCGGTACCTCCTCGACGGGATCGACACCGCCGCCCTGCCCGACCGGGAGCGCACCGCCCTGCGCGGGCGGCGGATCGGGTTCGTGTTCCAGTCCTTCCACCTGCTGCCCCACCGCTCGGCCCTGGAGAACGTCACCCTCGCCATGCTGTACACCGAAGTGCCCCGCGCCGAACGCCTCGTACGGGCCCGCGACGCCCTCGGCCGGGTCGGGCTCGGGCACCGCGCGGACGCCGTCCCGGGCCGGCTGTCCGGCGGCGAGCGCCAGCGGGTCGCGATCGCCCGCGCCCTGGTCTCCGAGCCCTCGCTGCTGCTCTGCGACGAGCCCACCGGCAACCTCGACTCGGCCAACGCCGGCTCGGTCCTGGCCCTGCTGGACGAACTGCACGCCGCCGGCATGACCGTCCTGGTCATCACCCACGATCCGGCGGTCGCCGCCCGCGGCCGCCGCAGCCTGGCCATCCGCGACGGGCGGGTGTCCGGGTGAGGCCCCGTACGCCGCCCGCACCGTCGGGCGCCGCCGTCCCCCTGACCCGGCTGTCGGTCCGCGACGCGGTGTCCGAGGCCGTCGCCGGCATGCTGCGCCGCCCCGGCCGGACGGTGCTGACCGCGCTCGGCACCGTCCTCGGCGTCGGCAGTTTCGTGGCGGTGCTGGGGCTGACCGCCACCCTCTCCTCCCAGATCGACGGCCGGTTCACCGCCCTGACCGCCACCGAGGTCACCGTCGAGGACGTGGCCGGGCAGCACGACGAGTTCGCGGCCCCGGCCTTCCCCGCGGACGCCGAGGCCCGGCTGCGGCAGGTGGCGGGCATCGCCCACGCCGGGGTGCTGTGGACCGTACGCCTGGACACCACGACCCCGATCGCGGCCCTGCCCCCGTCCGCGGGCCCCGCCGCAGGCACCGGCGCCGGAGCCGGCACCGGCGGGGTGTCCGTCGTGGCCGCCTCCCCGGGGGCCGTCGCCGCCCTCGCCCCGGTCCTCGGGCAGGGCCGGCTCTACGACGACTTCGCCGAGCGGACCCGCCAGCGCGTCGCCGTCATCGGCAGCGGCGTCGCCGACCGCCTCGGCATCACCACCCTGGCCACCCGGCCCGTCGTGTACGTCGGCCAGGAGCCGTTCACCGTCGCGGGCGTCCTCGCCGACGTCGGCCGCAAACCGGAGCACCTGATGTCGGTCCTGGTGCCCCGGGCCACCGCCGAGGAGCTGTGGGGCCCGCCCGGGCCCGCGCAGGCGACCATGCTCATCGACACCGAGCTCGGCGCCGCCCGGCAGGTCGCCGAGCTCGCCCCGCTCGCCCTGCGCCCGGACCACCCCGAGCACCTGAAGGCCGTACCGCCGCCCGACCCCCGGATGCTGCGCTCGGCCGTGACCTCCGACCTCAGCGCGCTGTTCCTGCTGCTCGCCGGGATCTGCCTGGTCATCGGCGCGGTCGGGATCGCGAACACCACGCTCGTCGCCGTGCTGGAGCGGACCGGGGAGATCGGGCTGCGGCGGGCGCTCGGGGCCCGCGGCCGCCACATATCGGCGCAATTCCTGTTGGAATCGGCCGCTTTGGGCGCCCTGGGCGGCCTGGTCGGCACCTCGCTGGGCGAACTCACGGTGGTCGCCGTCGCCTTGGCCCGCGCCTGGACCCCCGTGATCCACCCGCTGACGGTCGCCGCCGCCCCGCTCGCCGGACTCCTGACCGGCCTGCTCGCCGGTGTTCACCCCGCGCTGCGGGCGGCCCGTGTCGAACCGGCCGAGGCCCTGCGAAGATAGCCGGGTGCAGTCGAGCGTACGGATCCGTGGAGGTGGTGGTCCCGTGGACACCGGACCGTACGAGGACCCCGGCAGCCCCGGTCCCGGCCCGGGCGATCCCACCGCGGCCCCCGCCGCGGCCGGTCTCTTCCTCCTCGCCGCCGGCGGCTTGCTGCTGAACACCACCCGCCCGTGGCACAAGCCGGGCCACCCGGCCCTGCTCGGCCTCACCTGGACGGTGGCCCTGGCCATGCTGCTGTGGGGCGCAACCCTCCTCACCCGCTCCATCCGCGCGGTCCACGGTCCCGGCGCCCCGCAGGATCCCGCCGCACTGGACGAACCGCCCCGCACCGGGGATGCCCCGGTTTGGCCCGCCTGAGCAACTCCTCCGCCACGATTTTTCCTACCGGCGGTGTTACGTTTTAACCATGAGCAGCCATGCAGTCCCCCAGCCCACCGAGCGGGCCGGTAAGAGATCCGTATCGCTGGCGCAATCGCTGATCAAGGAAGTCGAGGAGCGCACGGGCAAGAACGGCTTCTCCTCCGTCGTGGCCGAAGCCTTGGAGGAGTGGCTCGCCGCTCAGAAGCTCCGGGAGATCGTGGCCGCCGACCGCAAGGCGTTCGGCCCCGTCTCCGCCGAAGCACGGCGGCAGGCGGAACAGGAGTGGTGAGCAAGCGCCTCAAGATCAAGCCCAAGAGAGAAGGCACGCTCTTCCTGGACGCCCAAGGGCTTTCCCTGCACGTCGACGGCGACGAGGGAATGCGGGCGCGCATCGAGGTTGCTCAGCAGAGCGGCCGGCGCGTAGCCCTGTCTGCCTTGACCCCCTTGGAGGTGCGCCGGACCGGCGACGCCGCCAAGCGGCTGCAGTTCCTGCTGTCCCGTTTCGACGTCAAGCCGGTCAGTGACGCGGTGACGGACGCCGCGGCGAAGCTGCTGGACGCTTCGGGCCTCGACGGACACGAATGCCTGGTGGATGCACTCGTCGTGGCCACTGCCGCGCTGTGCACACCTCCGGTGCTGCTCGTCACGTCCGACACGTCGCACATTCCGGCCCTGTGCAAGGCTGCCCGGGAACTCCCCGGCGGGCCGACGGTGAAAATCGTCAACGCCTGAGGGTTCCCCCGGCGTTCGCCGGGCCGCTCGGCCTCGTGCCTCGCGACCCGGCAGGCCACCGTCAGGCCCGGGGGGCCACCTTCGAGAGGCCGTTGATGATGCGGTCCATCGCGTCGCCGCCCGCCGGATCGGTCAGGTTGGCCAGCATCTTCAGCGTGAACCGCATCAGCACCGGGTGCGTCAGGCCGCGCTGCGTGGCGACCTTCATGACCTTCGGGTTCCCGATCAGCTTCACGAAGGCGCGGCCCAGCGAGTAGTAGCCGCCGTAGGTCTCCTTGAGCACCTTCGGGTAGTTGTGCAGCGCCAGCTCCCGCTGCGCCGGCGTCGCCCGGGCCACGGCCTGCACGATCACGTCCGCCGCGATCTTCCCGGACTCCATCGCGTAGGCGATGCCCTCGCCGTTGAACGGGTTGACGAGCCCGCCCGCGTCACCGACGAGCAGCAGCCCCTTGGTGTAGTGCGGCTGCCGGTTGAACGCCATCGGCAGCGCCGCACCGCGGATCGGCTGCGTCATGTTCTCCGGGGTGTAGCCCCAGTCCTCCGGCATGGACGCGCACCACGCCTTGAGCACCTCGCGCCAGTCCAGCTCCCGGAAGGCGGAGGAGGAGTTCAGGATGCCGAGGCCGACGTTCGACGTGCCGTCGCCCATGCCGAAGATCCAGCCGTAGCCGGGCAGCAGCCGGTCCTGCGGGCCGCGCCGGTCCCACAGCTCCAGCCAGGACTCCAGGTAGTCGTCGTCGTGCCGCGGCGAGGTGAAGTACGTACGCACCGCGACGCCCATCGGGCGGTCCTCGCGCCGGTGCAGGCCCATCGCCAGCGACAGGCGCGAGGAGTTGCCGTCGGCCGCGACGACCAGCGGGGCGTGGAAGGTGACCGGGGTCTTCTCCTCGCCCAGCTTGGCGTGCACGCCGGTGATGCGCCCGGTCCGGGCGTCGCGCACCGGCTCGCCCACGTTGCACCGCTCGTACAGCCGGGCGCCCGCCTTCTGCGCCTGACGGGCCAGCGTCTCGTCGAAGTCGTCGCGCTTGCGCACGAGTCCGTAGTCCGGGAAGGAGGCGAGTTCCGGCCAGTCCAGCTGCAGCCGCTGCCCGCCGCCGATGATCCGCAGGCCCTTGTTGCGCAGCCAGCCGGCTTCTTCGGAGATGTCGATGCCCATCGCCACCAGCTGCTTCGTCGCCCGCGGCGTCAGGCCGTCACCGCAGACCTTCTCGCGCGGGAACGCCGTCTTCTCCAGCAGCAGGACGTCCAGTCCGGCCTTGGCGAGGTAGTGGGCGGTGGTCGAGCCGGCGGGCCCGGCCCCGACGACGATCACGTCCGCGGAGTGTTCGGAGAGGTGCTCGGTCACTGCGGGGTCTCCCGAAGGCTCGAATAAGGGTGCCGGGCGGCACAGGACATGTGCAGTCTATGCAGCAAGAGAGATCGCGAATCCGAAGGGTTACCAGATGACAACCTCGCCGACGTCGTCGACCCGGCCGCTCCCCGCGGTGCAGCTGCGGGTGCCCACCGACGAGGACGCGCACGCCTGGCACCACGTCTTCGCCGACCCCGCCGTGATGGAGTTCCTCGGCGGCCCGGCCGAGCTGTCCGCGTACGAGGAGTTCACGGCGCGCCAGCGGATGCACGACGCACAGCTCGGCTACTGCCTGTGGACGCTGCTGGACGACGACGGCGAGGTCCTCGGCTTCACCGGCGCCCAGCCGTGGCCCGCCGAGAAGGCGTGGGGCCCCGTCGGCGAGATCGAGATCGGCTGGCGCCTGGCCCGCTCCGCCTGGGGCAAGGGCTACGCGTACGCCGCCGCGCTGGCGACCCTGGAGCGGGTCCGCGCCGCGGGCGTCCCCCGCGTCGTCGCGATGATCGACGAGGCGAACGTCCGCTCGTCGGCGGTGGCCGAACGCCTCGGCATGACCCTGGAGGACACCTTCCCCCTCCCCGGCGGCACCCGCAGGGGCCGCCGCTACGCCCTCACGTTCTGAGGGCGCCGGTCGGACGTCAGAAGACGGAAGTCAGAAGACGGACAGCCCGGTCAGGGTCGTGAACCGGTCCAGGGCCGCCACGCCCGCCACCGAGTTGCCGCGGCTGTCCAGCCCCGGGCTCCACACCGCGAGGGAGCACAGCCCCGGGACGACGGCGACGATGCCGCCGCCGACCCCGCTCTTGCCGGGCAGGCCGACGCGGTAGGCGAACTCGCCCGCCGCGTCGTACGTCCCGCAGGTCATCATCACCGCGTTGATCTGCTTGGCCTCGCTGCGCGTCAGCAGTCGCGAGCCGTCGGCACGCAGCCCGTGCCGGGCCAGGAACAGCCCGGCGCGGGCCAGGTCGGCGCAGCTCATCTCGATCGAGCACTGCCAGAAGTAGTGGTCGAGCAGGGCCGGCACCGGGTTGTCGATGTTCCCGTACGAGGCCATGAAGTGGGCCAGCGCCGCGTTGCGGTCGCCGTGCTCGTGCTCGGAGGCGGCGACCTCGGCGTCGAAGCAGACGTCCGGGTTGCCGCTCTCCTTGCGCAGGAACTCCAGCAGCTCACTGCTCGCGTCGCCGGTCAGCGTCTGCAGCCGGTCGGTGACGACGAGGGCGCCCGCGTTGATGAACGGATTGCGCGGGATGCCGTTCTCGTACTCCAGCTGCACCAGCGAGTTGAACGGGTTGCCCGACGGCTCGCGGCCCACCCGCTCCCACAGGCTGTCACCGCCCTCGGCGAGCGCCAGCGCCAGCGCGAAGACCTTGGTGATGGACTGCGCCGAGAACGGCACCTGCCAGTCCCCGACCCCGAAGACGTTCCCGTCGAGGTCGGCCACCGCCATCCCGAACCGGCGCGGGTCCACCGTCGCCAGGGCGGGGATGTACTCGGCGGGCGTACCGCTGCCGACCAGCGGGGCCACGTCCGCGGCGATCTGCTCCAGCAGCCCCGCGTGGACGAGCGGCCCGGTGTGCACCCCCACGGCAGCTCAGGCCTTGACGCCGCGGTGCAGCGCGACGATGCCGCCGCTGAGGTTGCGCCAGGCCACCTTCGACCAGCCGGCCTTCTGCAGCAGCGCCGCCAGCGCTGGCTGCTCGGGCCACTCCCGGATCGACTCGGCGAGGTACACGTACGCCTCCGGGTTGGAGGACACCGCGCGGGCCACCGGCGGCAGGGCGCGCATCAGGTACTCCATGTACACCGTACGGAACGGGCCCCACGTGGGCTGCGAGAACTCGCAGATGACGACCTGGCCGCCGGGCTTGGTCACCCGGTACAGCTCGCGCAGCGCGGCGTCGGTGTCCTGCACGTTGCGCAGGCCGAAGGAGATCGTCACGGTGTCGAAGACGTCGTCCTTGAACGGCAGCTTCGTCGCGTCGCCGGCGGTCAGGGGGAGCCAGGCGTGCTTCTTCTTGCCCTCGCGGAGCATGCCGAGGGAGAAGTCGCACGGCACGACGTACGCGCCCGTCGCGGCGAACGGCAGCGAGGAGGTCGCGGTCCCCGCGGCCAGGTCCAGCACCGTGTGCCCGGGGCGGGCGGCGACCGCCTTGGCGACCTCCTTGCGCCACAGGCGGGCCTGGCCGAGGGAGAGCACGTCGTTGGTGAGGTCGTAGTTCGCCGCCACGCCGTCGAACATGGAGGCGACTTCGTGCGGCTGCTTGTCCAGGGAAGCGCGGGTCACTGGCGTGGGCCCCTCAGGTGCGGTGGGTTCCGATTGACGGTCGGAGTCCATCCTCTCAGGCCGCCGCCCGGGCTGGACCGGCCCCCACCACCTCCCGCTGCGCGGAGCCGTTCCCCTCCCCGCCCCTTCCCGAAACCGGGCTCCGCCCGGACCCCGCGCGGCGTTGAGCGCACCGGGCGCGGAGCGCCCGGGTCCTTCAGCCCCGCCGGCGATTGAGGCGAGCGGGGGCCGGGGCCGCAGGACCCGCTTTCGGGAAGGGGCGGGGAGGGGACTGGCTCCGCGCAGCGGCAGCGGCAGCGGCAGCGGGAGACGGCCGGTCAGCGGCGGCGGTGGAGGAGGCGGCCGCCGATGACGGTGGCCACGCAGGTGGTGGCGCCCAGCGCCGGCAACTCGGCCAAGCCCGGCACCGCGAAGACCGCGAAGCGGGCGGGGGCACCCGGCTCCAGGCCCCCGAGGAAGGCTTCCTCGGCAGCCGCCCGGCCCGCGAACGGGTCCAGGGAGGCCGGCACCGCCGCCGAGGCAACCGGCGGCAGCAAAACCAGGCCCGACCGGGCCACCGCCGTGCGGACCGCCGGCACGGTGAGCCGGCCCGTCACGGCCACCACCCCACGGGCCAGCAGCTTCTGCGTCCCCCGCCGCGCACTACCGCCCCACCGGGCCTCGGAAGACCCCGGCTCGGCGACGACGGCAGCCTCGTACGCCTCGTCGGGGTAGTACGTCTCCTCCAGCAGCTCCCGCGCCCCGTGCACCACCAGCCCCGGCGTCAGCACCCCGGGCCAGCGCCGCACCCGCGCATGCGGCCGGGCCGCGCCGAGCTCCTCGTACGGCCCGACCCCGGCGATCCGGTCACCCTCGACGAGCACCGCCCCGCCGGGCACCGGCACGGTCCCGGCCCCGGCGACCAGCAGCTCCGCGGTGTGCAGCGTCAGCATGGCGGTGGCAGCAGCAGCCGGATCACTGCGTCGAGATCAGCTTCAGCTCGGGGTGCGCCGTGCCGCCCTCGATCGCCGTGGAGGAGATGTGCGAGACCACGCGGTCGTCGACCGGGTCGTTCGCCGGGTCCTCGTGCACGACGAGGTGCTCGTACGTCGTCGCGCGCTGCGCCGGCACGCGCCCCGCCTTGCGGATCAGGTCGATGATCTCCTGGCGGTTGGAGCGGTGCTTGGCGCCGGCCGAGGAGACCACGTTCTCCTCGAGCATGATGGAGCCGAGGTCGTCCGCGCCGTAGTGCAGGGCGAGCTGCCCGGCCTCCTTGCCGACGGTCAGCCAGGAGCCCTGGATGTGGGCGACGTTGTCCAGGAACAGCCGCGCGATCGCGATCATGCGCAGGTACTCGAAGACCGTCGCCTGGGTCCGGCCCTTGAGGTGGTTGTTCTCGGGCTGGTACGTGTACGGGATGAACGCGCGGAAGCCGCCCGTGCGGTCCTGCACGTCCCGGATCATCGCGATGTGCTCGATGCGCTCGGCGTTGGTCTCCCCGGTGCCCATCAGCATGGTGGAGGTGGACTCCACGCCCAGGTTGTGGGCGAGCTCCATGATCTCCAGCCAGCGCTCGCCGGACTCCTTCAGCGGGGCGATCGCCTTGCGCGGCCGCTCCGGCAGCAGTTCGGCGCCGGCGCCCGCGAAGGAGTCCAGGCCGGCGGCGTGGATGCGGCGGATGGCCTCCTCGGCGCTGACGCCGGAGATGCGGGCCATGTGCTCGACCTCGGACGCGCCGAGGGAGTGGATGACCAGCTGCGGGAAGGCCTTCTTGATGGCGGCGAAGTGCTCCTCGTAGTACTCCACCCCGTAGTCGGGGTGGTGCCCGCCCTGGAACATCACCTGCGTGCCACCGAGCTCGACGGTCTCCGCGCAGCGGCGCAGGATGTCGTCGAGGTCGCGGGTCCAGCCCTTCTTGGTGTCCTTCGGGGCCGCGTAGAAGGCGCAGAACTTGCACGCCGTGACGCACACGTTGGTGTAGTTGATGTTGCGCTCGATGATGTACGTGGCGATGTGCTCGGTGCCGGCGTAGCGGCGGCGGCGCACCGCGTCGGCGGCCTGGCCCAGCGCGTGCAGCGGGGCGTGCCGGTAGAGGTCGAGCGCCTCCTCCTTGGTGATCCGGCCCCCTGCGGCGGCGCGGTCGAGGACAGACTGGAGAGCGGCCTGGTCGGTCACCGGTGCGTCACCCTTCGGCGGTGTGTCAAGAGGTCCGGACCGAGCCAGCCTACGCCAGGGCCCGTGCGGGGATTTCACGGGATGCGGGTCAGGTCGCCCTCCGGGTTGCCGGCGGCGCCGTCGCCCGAGCGGTAGTGGAGCTTTCCGTTCGCCTTGAGGGTGAAGCGCTCGTCGTCGGAGCCCTTGGAGCAGATGCCCGGGGCGGGGTTGGGGTTGCCGGTGGTGTCCAGGATGACGGAGTGGTCGGTGGCGGCGCCGAGCTTCCAGTTGCCGCTGCAGTCGGTGTTGAAGACCGGGAGGACCGACTTGTCCCGGCCGACGACCTCGCCGACCTTGCCGGCCTTGATGGTGATCTCGAACTCGGTGCTGACGCCCATCCGGGCGGTGGTGACCGTGCCCTTCCAGGTGCCGACGATCTCCTTGGGCACGTCGTGCCGGGTCCCCCAGCTGCCGCCGCCGCCCTCGCTCTCGCTCGCGTCCGGACTCGGCGTGGAGGACTCGTCCGAGTCCGACTCCGAGGGCGTCGGGGAGGTGTCGTCCGACTCGGAGGCGGCCGGCGGAGTGGCCGTCACTCCCCCCTCCTTCGCGTCCCTGCCGCCACCGGGCAGCAGGCCGAGCCCGTACAGCCCGCCGGACAGGGCAGCCAGTACGGCGGCCGCGGCGACCACCACCGTGCAGCTGAGGCGCCGCCCGGCCGCGGTGACGGTGACCTTGCGCCCGGCGCCGTCGCCGGCGCCTGCGTGGCCCGGCGCGGTCCGCGGCTGCGGCACGGAGGCCGCACCGCCGCCGGTCTGCGTCGGCGTCTGCCCCGGCGCGGGCGTCGGCGTCCCGTACGGCCCCGCCGGCGCGGCGTACGAGGCCCCGGCCGGGTCCCCGTAGGAGGGGTCGGGCGCGCCGAAGGACCCGATGCCGGGCCCGCCGACGGGCACCCGGTCCCCGTACGAGGGCGTCGCGAACGGCACCTGCCTCGGCTCGTCCTCGGGCGCGGCGGCCTCCAGGTCGAGCAGGGCCACGGCCGCGCGGCTGGCCTCCTCCAGTACGGGGGCGGGCAGCCGGCCGGGGGCGAGCAGGGCCCCGTCGAGGGCCGCCGCGACCTGCTCCGGGGTGGGCCGGGCGGCGGCCGACTTGTCCAGGCAGGCCGCGACCAGCTCGCGCAGCCCGTCCTCAGCGGGAACCTCGTCCAGGTCGGGCGCCTCGTGGACGACCTTGTAGAGCAGGGTCGCCGAGTTGTCGCCGGTGAAGGGGGGCCGCCCGGTCGCCGCGAAGGCCAGCACCGCGCCGAGGGAGAACACGTCGGCGGCGGCGGTGACGCCCTTGCCGAGGATCTGCTCGGGCGACATGTAGCCGGGGGAGCCGATGGAGACCCCGGTGGAGGTGAGGGAGGCGGTGCCGTCGGTGGCCCGGGCGATCCCGAAGTCGATCAGGCGGGGCCCGTCGACGGTCAGCATCACGTTCGAGGGCTTCACGTCGCGGTGGACGAGCCCGAGGCCGTGCACGGCCACCAGGGCGCGGGCCAGGCCCTCGCCGACGGCCCGTACCGAGCCGTGCGGGAGCGGCCCGTGCGCGGCCACCGCCCCGGCCAGGGACGGCCCTGCCACGTACCCGGTCGCCACCCACGGCACCGGCGCCTCGGGGTCGGCGTCCAGTACGGGCGCGGTCCACTCGCCGCCGACCCGCCGCGCGGCATCCACCTCGCGGCGGAAGCGCTCGCGGAACTCCGTGTCGGACGCGAAATGCGGGTGCACGATCTTGACGGCCACCGTCCGTCCGCCCGCGCTGCGGCCCAGGTACACGCGCCCCATGCCGCCCGAGCCGAGCCGGCCCAGCAGCCGGTATGCGCCGATGGTCCGCGGTTCGTCGGCCTCGAGCGGCTGCATCGCGTCCCCCTCCCCCGTGGTGCCTCGCGTGTGCCTTCGCCTGGCGGGCGTGATCCGGAGCGGACCGCCCAGCAGCACCTTAGGGGTGTTCCGGTACCGGTCGGGGCCGTTCCGCCGGGCTGGATCCCTGCGGGCATCTGCACCGAGCCTGCTGGTCGGGGCCGACGACACCGTGTCGCCCGGGCGAGGGTTCCGCATGCGGGCGGGCCGCGGGTCCGGACCTCGCCATTTCATTTGCGGCCGGGCATCCGGAATGCGAAAAGATCCGGAATTCGCGGGAAACAAACCGGACCGCCGGCGACATCCGATAAACCGATCACACGACCGCGGACCGACCGCCGGACCGACCGCGGACGACCGCCGGACCGATCACGCAATCGATCACCGAAACCGGCCCCGGAAACGGTCAGGACGCCGTCAGCAGCTCCACCCGGACATCCGCCGGATACCCCGTCGCGGACCCCGTACGACGCGCGAATTCCCGTACGCCGGCGAGCTGTTCCGGCCCGAAGCGGAAGTCGAGCGTGGTGAAGTACCGCTCCAGCAGGGCCGCGTCGAAGGCCTCCCAGCGGGCCGCCTGCTCGGCCACCTTGGCGACCTCCTCCAGGGAGATGTCGCGGGACTCCAGAAAGGCCCCGTGCACCTCGCGGACCACGCCCGGCTCGCGGTCCAGGTACTCCTTGCGGGTGGCCCAGACGGCGAAGACGAACGGCAGCCCGGTCCACTCCTTCCACATCAGCCCCAGGTCGTGCACCTCCAGGCCGAGCCGGGGCGCATCGTGCAGCGAGGCGCGCAGCGCGGCGTCGCCGATCAGCACGGCCGCGTCGGCCTCCTGCATCATCAGCCCCAGGTCGGGCGGGCAGGAGAAGTAGTCGGGCCGGACCCCGTACTGCTCGGACAGCAGCAGCTGGGCCAGCCGTACGGAGGTCCGGGAGGTCGAGCCGAGGGCGACGCGGGCACCGTCGAGACGGTCCAGCGGCACCTGGGACACGATCACGCAGGACATCACCGGGCCGTCGCAGCCGACTGCGAGATCGGGGAAGGCCACCAGCTGATCGGCATTGCGCAGGAACTCCACCAGGGTGACCGGCGCGATGTCCAGCTCGCCCCGCACGAGCTGCTCACTGAGCTTCTCGGGCGTGTCCTTGCTCAGCTCCAGGTCCAGCAGCGTGCCGGTTCTGGCCAGTCCCCAGTAGAGGGGAAGGCAGTTCAGGAACTGAATGTGGCCCACGCGGGGCCGGCTGCGATAGAGGTCCACATCGCGAGACTAGCCGGAGGCCCTGCGTCAGCCTTCCCGCGGGTCTCAAACGTCCGGGTGACGTGATCTTTCCCTCTGGTCTCGGCGACCCTGTGCGTGCTAGGCTTCAAGGCAAGTTGCAGTTTGGTTTCCCTTGCAGTACGAAGCCTGCGGAGAATGTGACCCGCAGGCTTTTGTAGTTTTCAGACTTCTTAGCAGGTTCTGGAGCAGGGCGACCCTTTGGCCCATAGGAGGGCTCATGGCTACCGGAACCGTGAAGTGGTTCAACGCTGAAAAGGGCTTCGGCTTCATCGCCCAGGACGGCGGCGGCCCGGATGTCTTCGTCCACTACTCCGCGATCAACGCGTCTGGCTTCCGCTCCCTCGAGGAGAACCAGACCGTGAACTTCGACGTCACGCAGGGTCCGAAGGGTCCCCAGGCGGAGAACGTCACCCCGGTCTAATCGACCCGGGCCAACCGTCGCGGTTGGAAGCAGTACCCAAGGAGCCCTGCCCCTCCGCTTGCGCGGAGGGGCAGGGCTCCTGCCTTTTCCCTCCGGGGGGCGCGGGGCCTAGCGCGGGCCGCGGCCGGATCCCGGCCGGGGGTGGGGCGGGATGCGGCTGCGGGCCGGCGCGGCGCGGGTCCCGCTGCGCGGGGCCTGTCCCCTCCCCGCCCCGGGCTCCGCCCGGACCCGTCAAAGATCGGGGGCTCCGCCCCCGGACCCTCCCCCAGCTACCGCTGGGGGACCCCCAGCGCCTCAAACGCCGGCGGGGCTGGAATTGCCGCGCAGCGGCACAATCCAGCCCGCGCGGCGTTTGAGCGCACCGGGCGCGGAGCGCCCGGGTCTTCCAGCCCCGCCGGACCATCCCAGCCCCGCCGGCGTTTGAGGCGAACGGGGTCCGGGGCGGAGTCCCGGTTTCGGGAAGGGGCGGGGAGGGGAACTGCTGCGCGCAGCGGCACACCCGCCCGCGCCCCCGCACCGGGCCCGGCCCTGCACCGCACGGACCAGACCGGAAACGGAACGGCCGGGCCCGGCCGGGCCCGGCCCGGAACGACCCGGCAAACGCCGGAGCGGTGCCACCCCGACCCCCGGGACGGCACCGCATCAGGCCACGACAACCACTACGCCTGGGCGGCGGTGACCTTAACGTCCAGCACCAGAACCACGTTCTCCTTGGTGATCAACCGCAGGTGATACGTGCCCGGGGCGACATCCCCGGTCAGCAGCTCCGGCACCACGATCTTCCCGTCGACACCGGACGGCCCCAGGTCCGCACTGAACAGCTTCTCGCCGTCCTTGGCCCCCTTGAACCAAGGACCCTTGGCCTTGGCCGGATCCACCGGCACCCACTGTCCGGCCTCGTTCTTCTCGACCAGCCCGGCGGTGACCCGCGTACCGGCGACGGCCTTGCCGCCCGCCGTGGCCTGCACCTCGACACCCTTCACGGCCTGCCCGGCGACGACCTCCAGCGGCTTGGCCGCACCCGCATCGCTACGGGTCAGCAGATCCGCGGGAGCCGGCGCCGGCTTGGCCGCGACGAAGCCCTTGAAGTTCACCGTGAACTGGCTGGAGGTGTCGTACCCGGTGGCCCGCAGCGTGAAGGTACCCGCCTGCACACCCGCAACCAGGCCGGGCGCGGCGGCCACACCCTCCGCGTCGGTCTGCACCGCCAGGTGGGCCTTGCCCGGCTTGCCGAAGTTCGTGCCGTCCGTCGTGTCGTCCTCGACCGCGAACAGGATGAACTGGTTCGCCGCCGGCTTGCCGTCGCTGAGCACCGCCTTGATCCGCGGCACCGCGGTGAACGCGGAGCCGGCCTCGGCCCTGAGCTCGGTGCTGCCGACCGCCTCCAGCTTCGCCAGGCGCGCGGGCGTCGGCGTCGGCGTCGGCTTCTCCGGCTCGGGCTTCGGCGTCGGCTTGGCCGGGTCGGTCGGGTTCGTGGTCTTGCCCGGTGTGGTGGTCGGTGAGGTGCCCCGGCCGGGAGTCGTGTGCGTCGGCGTCGTCGTGCGCGGGTTCGGCAGCACCGGGGAGGTCGGCGGCTGGTAGGTCCCGGCCGGCGGGTTGGGCACCTGGGTGGCGCCGCTCTGGTACTGGCGCATGAACCCGACCACGGTGTTCACGTACTCGCGCGAGTTGTTGTAGCTGAGGATCGCCTTGTCGAGCTGGGCCGCGTCCGAGAGGTTCCGGTCGCCCGCGCAGAGGTAGAGGCCCGCGCCCAGGGCGGCGTCGTAGATGTTGTTCGGGTCGCGCTTGGAGTCGCCGTTGCCGTCGGCGCCCCAGGTGGCCCAGGTGGAGGGGATGAACTGCATCGGGCCGACGGCCTTGTCGTAGACGGCGTCGCCGTCCCACTCTCCCTTGTCGGTGTCCTTGACCTCGGCGAAGCCCTGGCCGTTCAGCTGGGGGCCGCGGATCGGGCGCTCGGTGTAGCCGTCGGCCTTGAGCCCGTAGCCGGAGGCGTGGACCGACTCGACGCGGCCGATGCCGGCGAGCAGCTCCCACGGCAGCTTGCAGTTCGGCAGCGCGGCGGCCACCGCGGTCTGGGCGCGCTTGTACGCGTCGAGGGCGGTCGCGGGTATGCCGCTGGCCCCCTCGCCCGCACCGGCGGCCGGCGGGACGGCGGGGTCCGCGACGTTGTCCGGCAGGTCGAGCCGGGCGTCACCGCGGTCGGTGGCCTGGGGGCTGTCCGGGGTCGGCTCCGACTCGCCCGCGTCGGCGGTGGAGGTGTTGGTCACCACGGCGGCGGTCGTCAGACTGGCCGCGAGCGCGGCCGTGCACAGGACCTTGCGCGAGGTGTTGACGAGGTGGCGGTGAAGCGGCTTCACAGTGCGGCGATCCCCCCAAGGCGGCCGGCAAGTCATACGGCGGGTCGAGCCGTGAATATCCACTGTCTATCAGGTATTCGGACGCGACTCACCGCCGCCCCGGGAGATGTGACACACCATTCGTCTCGGCTTCACCCGGGTCTTGCGACCGAACGCACAAGGCGCGGCGCTACACGCCCGATTGAGGGGGGTACGGGGCGGTATCAGCCTGGTGTCGGCCCGGTTGCCGCCTCCGGCGCCGCCCCCGCCGCCGTCCCCGCGTACACGCGCAGCAGGAGCGCGTGCAGGGTGGCCCGCTCGGCCTCGTCGAGGGGGGCCAGCAAGTGGTCCCGTACGGCCTCGGTCTCGGCGGTCAGCTCGTCGAGCAGGCCGCGGCCCTGCCCGCTGATGCGCACCAGCACCCGCCGCCGGTCGGCCGGATCGCGCTCGCGGTCGACGTGCCCGAGCCGCGCCAGGCCGTCGAGCACCTTGGCCACGTCGCTCGGATGCAGTTCGAGTGCTCCGGCGAGCTCCCGCTGCGCCTGCGCCTGCGGCCCGCGGTCGGCGAGCGCGGCGAGCACGGCCATGTCCCTCAGCCGGAGCCCGCGCGCGGCGAGCCGCTCACCGACGAGGGTGCGGGCCGTCTTGCCCACCTTGGAGAGCAAGTAGGGGGTGAGGGCGGCCAGTCGGGGGGTGGGGGAAGCCATGGGGGCATTGTAGGCTGCCACCAATCATAGGTTTCGACCTATGAATTGCTGACGCGTGCACATGTCGAGTCGACTCCCACGGAACGGAGCCCCCCATGGACGCCCTGCACACCCGGCTGCTGGTCGGCCGCTTCGGCGAGACCTTCCGCTTCTACGACGCCCTGCTCCCCGCCCTCCTCGGCGCGACCCGCTCCCGCGGATCCGCCGAAGGCCCGTACGCCTCCTGGGACGTGGACGGCCAGGGCGTACTGGCCCTCTTCGACCGCGCGGCGATGGCCGCCACGGTCACCCTGAACGGGACGGGGGCAGGGGCCGGGGCAGGCCCGGACGACCGGGCCATGCTGGTCAGCCGCGTACCCGACGTCGACACCGCCTACGCCGCCTGCCTGGCCCACGGCGCCACCCCGGCCGGCCCGCCCGCGGACCGCCCGGAGTGGGGCCCCACCCTGCGCAGCGCCCACGTCCGCGACCCCGAGGGCAACCTCTGGGAGCTCCAGTCGTACTGACTGACCGGACCGTCTTGCGCGCCGCCAGCCGCGCCTGCCCCGCCCTGCGCGCCGCGCCTGCCTCGCCCGCCTCGCTCTTCCGCGTGGTGCCCACCCCCGCTGCCTCCGGCTCACTAGGCTGCGGTGCCGTGCCTACCGCGCCCACCGACCCGATCCGCGTCCCCGACCTGTCGGACCGCCCGCACCAGCTCACCGCGGAGCGCGTGATGATGACCGATCCGCACACGGTCTACGTGGCGTGGACCGAGCAGTTCGACCGCTGGTTCGCCGCTCCGGGCTCGGTGGTCATGACGGCCGAGGTGAACGCGCCGTTCTTCTTCGAAACGGAGTTCGCACAGGAGCCGGGCACACCGCCGACCCGACACCCGCACTACGGCCGCTTCCTGCGGCTGGAGCCCAGCCGGCTCGTGGAGCTCACCTGGGTGACGGGGCGCGGCGGCACGGAGGGCGCGGAGACGGTGGTCACCGTCCGGATGGCCCCCCACCAGATCGGCATGCGCATGCGGCTGACGCACGCGGGGTTCTACGACGAGGCCGCCCGCGACCGGCACGAATCGGCCTGGCACCAGATCCTGGCGCACCTGGACGAGGTCCTGACCGGCGGGTCGCGTACACCCTGAGCAGCAGCCGACCCCCCCGTACGGGGGAGGCACTTCCTGCCGGCGGAGGACGTACCGAAGAGCGCCGCTCACGAGGATCGAGGGACAGCCTTCTCCTTCCATCGATCGGAGCACCACCGTGCGACGCAGCAGCAAGACCGTCCGGATCGCCGCCCTCCTCGCCGTGGCCGCCGCCCTGACCGTGCCCGTGACCAGCGCCTCGGCCGCCACCCCGCCGCCTCCGGCGGCGGAGACCACCGCGCACATCAAGGGGTGGGCGCGCCTCGAATACCCCGAACCCGCCGACGACATCCAGGTCACCGTCGACGCCCGCGGAACCTACACCAAGGACAGCCCGTGGTTCCCGGTGAAGTCCGAGGGGACCCTGCGCCTGTCCCACAAGATGGTCCGCCCGAACGGCGTGTCGCGTACGTACTGGGCCGACATGGAGGTCGATTGCGTGACCAAGGGCGGCCTCAACGCGACGGTGACCGGCCGGATCGTCGCCGCCAGCAACAACCCGAAGGACGCCGACTTCCCCGTGGACGACCCCTTCCAGGCGATGCTGAAGGACCACGTCCGGATGGGCATGAGCTTCTACGTCCCCGGCAAGGGCGGCGGCCCGGCCCGCGTCGGGCTGTCGGGGCCGGCGGACATGACGTTGTCGAAGTGCATGGCCCCGGCACCGTTCGACAAGGCCATCAAGGGCGGCTTCAGCCTCAAGTCCTGAGCCGGCACGGACGGCTACCGCCGCCGCAGCCGTCACAGACAGGCCCATACGGTCTTCCCCGGATACCCCGCCGGCCGCGGCCTGACTCCCCACTCCCGAGCCACGGCCTCCACCAGCAGCAGCCCCCGCCCGCCCTCCGCCGACCACGGATCGGCGGGCGCGAGCACCCCGGGCGGCCCCTGTTCGCCGCGGGCGTCGCTCACCTCGACCCGGACCCGCCGGCCGTCGTACCGCAGCACGACCTCGAAGTCCCGCCCGGGCACGAGCCCGTGCACCACGGCGTTGGCGGCGAGCTCGGCGACGACGAGCTCGACGTCCTCGGCGAGGGCGCAGCCGTACGGGATCCCCCAGGCGGCCAACTGCGCCCCGGCGAGGCGCCGGGCGAGGCGGGCGCCGCGGGGGGTGGCGCTGAGGAGCTGGCGGAACTCGCGGGGCTCACGCTTCTCGCCGTTCTCACGCCGCGATGCAATGTCACTGATTTCAGTCGTCACATCACCGAGCGTGTCCGGTTCGCCGTACGCTTTCCAGAAGCGGCGGCGCTACGGTGGAGTGCTGTAGGAGCGACGCCTGCTGTGTGTACGGCCCGTACGGACGAGGGCGGTTCAGCCGATGAACGACCTGTCAGACCGCGAGGAACAGCCGGAGCGACCAGTGGAGGTCGACGGCACCGCGTACCTCTTCAAGGCGCTCGGAAAAATCATCAAGGTACTGCGGGAGCGCGCAGGCCTCCAGCAGAAGGAACTGGCCGCGCTGGTGCACGTGGGCGAGGACCTCGTGTCCTCGATCGAGCGGGGGGTACGGACGCCACAGCCGGACTTCCTGGAGAACGCCGACCGGGTCCTGGAGGCGGGCGGGGTCCTGCGGGCGGCGATCCCGGACGTGAGGGACGCGCTGAAGCGGGCGCGGACTCGGCATCCGGATTGGTTCCGGCGGTTCGCCGAAGCAGAAGCGTCGGCGGTGGCGCTGCACTATTACGGCCACCAAGGTGTGCCAGGCATGCTCCAGACGGAAAGCCACGCGCGGGCCATCTTCGTGAAACGCCGGCCCCTCCTGGACGAGGCGACGATCGAGAAGCGTGTAGCTGACCGCTTAGCCCGCCAACAGATCTTCGATCGCTGGCCCTCGCCCACGTTCAGCTTCGTCCTCGATCACAGTCTGCTGAAGCGGCCGGTGGGCGGGCCGGATGCCCATGACGAACAGCTCCGCCGCTTCTTGGCGATCGGACGCCTGCGCACTGTGGAACTGCAGGTGATGCCGTTCGACAAGGGTGAACACGCGGCCATGGGCGGAGCGTTCACACTTCTTAATCCCAAGGGCCGCCAACAGGTCGCCTACACCGAGAGCTACGGCCACCCACACCTCATCACTGACCCTGAGCAGGTACGGGTCTACACGGAGCGCTATGGGATCATCCGGGCGCAGGCACTCTCGCCGGACGAGTCACTGGCTCTGATTGAGAAGACGCTGGGAGAAAGATGAACACCGAGAACCTGGCCTGGTTCAAGAGCAGCTATAGCGACGGTGAGGGCGGCGAGTGCATCGAAGTCGCCTACGCGTGGCGGAAGTCGAGCTACAGCAGCGGCGAGGGCGGCCAGTGCGTCGAGGTGGCCACCTGCGCCCACACCGTCCACATCCGGGACTCGAAGCTGACGGCGAGCCCGGAGCTGGCGGTGGCCCCCGAGGCCTGGACCGCGTTCCTGGACGGCGTAACGGTTTAGCGGAATCCGAGCAAGCGGCGTCGGAGGAGTGTCCGGGGGCGTCCCGGCCGCCCATTGTCCTTCCGGTGCGGACCGGCCTATCAAGGGCGCTCCTACGTCGCGTCGCTTCGCGATGGCCTCCGGCCACCCTTGACAGACCGGCCCACCCCGGAATGCCAAAGAGCTGCCGGGAAGCCCCCGAAGGATGGCCAGGGGGTCAAGACAAGGGAGGCCTCTCGTCGGAGAGGGCAGGTCCGGGTCCCGATGTGCAGAATCATTCCTCCCGGGACCACCCCCGCTGCCCGGCCCCGGGCATCCGGGAAGCCGACCCCCCCAAGCCTCCCTTCAATGGCCCGCTCCGAGGCCAAGGGGCCCCAACCTGAACGAGACGTCATTGAGATGACCGCCAGGAGCGGGGAGACGCGCCAGATCGCTACGCGCTCCTCTTTTCTCGGCGTCCGGCGGCCGTCTTGGGCCGGTAGCGCACCAGATCGCTACGCGGCCCCGCACGTCTCAGCGGCCGACCGCCGTCCGTGGCTGGTAGCGCACCAGATCGCTACGCGGCCCCTCACGTCTCAGCGGCCGACGGCCGTCGTGGGTGATTTCGAGCCCACCAGCGCCCCCTATATACCCATTTGGCCGCGAAGTGAGGGAGGGAGGGGCGCCAGACGGAGCCTGACGTCACGAAAGTTGTCATTCGGCTACCTGAGGGGCTCCTCTCGACTCGCAGCCGATCGCAGAAACCTTCCTGCGCGCCGATCACCCGCCCTCTCGCCCATCGGCCAGCCGTCCATTGCGTCTGCCAGCCAAAGACGGTCGGCAGCCGCCGAGAAATGAGGCAGCGGGTGGCGATCTGTCGCGTCTACCAGCCCCTGACGGCCGTCGGGCGCCGAGACGTGAGAGACCGCGTGGAGATCTGAGGCGCCCATCAGCCCAGACGGCGGTCGGGCGCCGAGACGTGAGAGACCGCGTGGAGATCTGAGGCGCCCATCAGCCCAGACGGCGGTCGGACGCTGAGACGTGCGGGACCGCGTAGCGATCTTGTGCGCTACCAGCCCAAGACGGCCGCCGGACGCCGAAAAGAGAGGAGCGGGTAGCGATCTGGGGCGCTCACCGCTCCTGGCAGCCATCTCGTCGAAGTTTGGCGCGGGTTCGAGCCCCTCGGCTCCGGAGAGAGTCCTCTTGCGGGTCTTGGCGGCTCGGCTTCCCGGATGCCCGGTGCCGGGCGGGGAGGGTGGTCCCGGGCGGAAGGATTCTGCACACCGGGACCCGGACCTTCCCTCTCTGACGAGGGATAAGGCCGGACATGACCCCCTGGCCATCCTTCGGGGGCTTCCCGGCAGCTCTTTGGCATTCCGGGGTGGGTCGGTCTGTCAAGGGTCGCCGTAGGCGATCGCGTAGCGACGCGACCGCAGGGAGCGCCCTTGACGGGCCGGCCCGCACCGTAAGGACAATGGGCGGCCGGGACGCCCCCGGACACTCCCCGACCCGGCCTCACCGTGACCCAGCCCTTCCACCCTCCCGCCCAACAGGGCTGGCCCCGCCCCCTGCGTAGCCCTACTCCCCCGCCTCCAGCAGCACCTTCGCCAGGGCCTCCGGGGCGGAGAACATCGGCCAGTGGCCCGTGTTCAGGGTGGTCAGGGTCCAGCTCGCACTGCGCAGGAGGTCGGTGACCACGCGCCCCGGGTCCTCCCCGTCCAGCAGGCACTTCACGTACACCGCCGGGAGCTCGCGCAGCGAGCGGGCCAGGATCGCGGGCTCGGTCAGGGTGGCGCCCGGGTGCGGGGTGCCGTCGGCGAGGATGCGGGCGATCGCGGCATCGTCCAGTCCCTGGCCCGCGTACTCCTCCGCGCCCGGCGGCGGCCAGTAGCCGCCGCCGGCCCGGATCGACGCCTCGACCATCGCCCGCCCCTCGGGCCAGCCGGCGACGAACGACTCCCCGTCCACCGGGACGCTCGCGTCGACGAAGACCACCCGGGCCAGGCGGTGGTCTTCGATCAGCTCCGCCGCCTGGCCGACCGGGATGCCGGCGTAGCTGTGGCCGACCAGGACCACGTCATGCAGGTCCAGGCGCTCCACCTCGCCCACGATGTCCTGTACGTGCGTCTGCTGGCCCGCCCACGCGCCCGCCGCGGCCCGCTCGGCGAGGCCGGACAGCGTCAGCGCGTACGCGCCGTGCCCCGCCGCCCGCAGCTCCGCGACCACCGCGTCCCAGGCCCATGCCCCCAGCCATGTGCCGGGTACGAGTACGAAGTTGCTCATGGTCGCACCGTACACGATCATGCGAACATTCGTTCGAACCGAATTCGGGACCAACCCTCACGCGTACAGCGCCTCGATCTCCGCCGCGTACCGCCTCGCCACCTCCTCGCGCCGCAGCTTCAGCGTCGGGGTCAGCGTGCCGGCCTCGACGCTGAAGTCCTCCGCCAGCACATGGAACGCCCGGATCCGGGCCGGCCGGGACACCCCCGCGTTGGCCGCCTCGACCGCCTCCTGCACCAGCGCCCGCACCGCCGGGTGCGCGCCCGGCTCCGGGCCGGGGTCGATGCCCTCCCGGGCCGCCCAGGCCGCGACCTCCTCCGCGTCCAGCGTGATCAGCGCGACCGGATGCGGCCGGCGGTCCCCGATGAGCACGGCGCGGGACACGTACCGGGAGCGCTGTACCGCGAACTCGACCTCCGTCGGGGTGATGTTCTTCCCCGCCGAGGTGATGATCAGCTCCTTCTTCCGGCCCGTGATGCGCAGGTACCCGTCCGCGTCCAGCTCCCCCAGGTCACCGGTGTGCAGCCAGCCCTCCGCATCCAGGGCCTGCGCCGTGGCGGCGGCGTTCGCGTGGTAGCCGGGGAAGACCATCGGCCCGCGGGCCAGCACCTCCCCGTCCGGCGCGATGCGGATCTCGCAGCCGGCGACCGGGCGGCCGACCGTGCCGGGGCGCACCGCCTCCGGGTGGTTGGCGCAGAGCACCCCGCCGGACTCGGTCATGCCGTAGCCCTCGTACACGGCGATCCCGCAGGCCCGCAGGAAGTCCAGGGTCGCCGGGGCGATCGGCGCGGCGCCGGTCAGCGCGTACGTAAGCCGGCCGCCGAACGCCCCGCGGACCAGCGCGTACAGCTGCCCCTCCGCCGCCTCGTACACCGCCCGGTCGGCCTCGGACAGCCGGCCCTCGGCGGCGAGCAGCCCGACGCGGACCGCCTCCTCCAGCCGCTCCCGGCCGCCCTCCTGCGACTCGGCCATCGACAGCACCACCGCGTGCAGCTTCTCGAACAGGCGCGGTACGGACGGCAGATGCGTCGGCCGCACCACGGCCAGCTCGGACAGCACGTCCTCGATCCGGCCCCCGAAGTAGCACAGCTCGCCGCCCTTGAGCAGGGTCGTGAACTGGATGAGCTGCGCCAGTACGTGGGCCAGCGGCAGGTAGAGGTACGTGGAGTCCCCCGGGCCTCCGCCGCCCGACAGCGGGAGGATGGCGTCCTGGACGGCGCCGAGGTTGCCGTGGGTGAGGCGGCAGCCCTTCGGCAGGCCCGTCGTGCCGGAGGTGTACACGATGGCCGCGTCCGCGGACGGCTCGACGGCCGCGGCCCGAGCGGACAGTGCGGCGGCGGGGTCCAGGTCCGGGGCCAGGTCCGGGGCCAGGTCCGGGGCCAGGGCCGGATCAAAGCTCCCCGCGAGCTCGTCCATCCGCACCACCGCCCGCAGCGCCGGGAGCTTCGCCCGCAGGGCCTCCACCCGGGCCGCCTGCGCCGCGTCGTCGCAGACCGCGACCACCGCCTCCGAGTCCGCCAGGACCCAGGCCAGCTCCTCCTCGCCCGCCGTCGGGTACACCGGGACGAGGACCGCGCCCGCCGCCAGGATCCCGAAGTGGGTGTACGTCCACGCCGGGCGGGTCTCCGCGAGCACCGCCACCCGCTCGCCGGCGGCCACCGCGAGCCCCGGGCCGAGCAGGGCGCGGCCGACGGCCCGTACGCGGGTGCGCAGTTCGGCGTACGAAACGCTCACCCAGCCGCCGTCCGCCCCGGCCCCGGCCCCGGCATCGGCCGCGCGGTGGCGAAGGGCGGGCCCGTCGCCGTACCGCTGCGCGGTCCAGTCGGTGAACTCCGCCAGCGTCCGCGGCCGTACAGCGTCCATCGCCATCGCTCGCCTGCCCTTCGTGCGTGCCCACGTCCGTACGTACGGGGACGACGCTAAGCAGCCCGGCAGCCCGAGCGGCATGACCGGAAGCGTCAGCCCCGCTGACTCCAGCGCTCATCGCGGCTACCGTCGATGCCGTGGGGAGGCGGACGGTCACCGTGCACCATGTGCGTGCCGTGCTCGCGGGGGCGGCGCGCAGCGGCATCGACACCGTGCCGCTGCTGCAGGAGGCGCAGATCCCGCCGCTGCTGCTCGGCGACGACCGGGCGCGGGTGACGCCGGCGCAGTTCGTGCGGCTGTTCCGGGCGCTGTACCGCACGACGCAGGACGAGTTCCTCGGGCTGTCCGCGGTGCCGAGCCGGCCGGGCACCTTCGCGATGATGTGCCATGCCTCGCTGGGCTGCCGGGATCTGGGGGCGGCGGTGGAGCGGGCGGCCGTGTTCTACGGGCTGTTCCCGGGCGGGCCCGAGCTGTCGCTCGACGTGGCGGGGGCGCAGGCGCGCTTCAGCGTGCGCAACGACTTCGACCGGGACGAGGAGCGGTTCCTGACCGAGTGCGTGCTGATGATCTGGCACCGGCTGAGCAGTTGGCTGATCGGGCGCCGGATCCCGCTCGCGGGCGCGGCGTTCGCGTATCCGCCGCCGCCGCACGCGGCCGAGTACGGGATCCTCTTCGACTGCCCGGTGCGGTTCGGGGCGGAGCGGACGGGCGCGGTGTTCGACGCGCGGTGGCTGGCCGCGCCGGTGGTGCGGGACGAGGATGCGCTCGAGGCGATGCTGCGGCGGGCGCCGTTCGACCTGCTGTCGCGGCCGGAGTACGGGACGACGGTGGCCGAGCAGGTACGCAGGGCACTGGCGCGGCAGTTGCGGGGGTCGCCGCGGCTGCCGGAGCTGGCGGAGGTCGCGGCCCGGCTGGCGGTGTCCCCGGCGACGCTGCGGCGGCGGCTGCAGGGGGAGGGGACGTCCTTCCAGCGGCTGAAGGACGAGGTGCGGCGCGATGCGGCCATCGCTGCGCTGGCGGAGGGGGGTAAGCCTATCGCCGGGTTGGCGGCGCGGCTGGGCTTCTCGGAGGACACGGCGTTCCACCGGGCCTTCCGCCGCTGGACGGGCACCACCCCGGCCGCCTACCGCACGGCCGCGGGCCCGACCCCGGGCCCACCCCGGCCCGCCCCTTGACCGTGGCTTGAGCCTGGGGGCCGGGCACCCCCGCCCCCTTCGAAGCGGGGGGCATTTTCAGCCTCGCCGGCGTTTGAGTGGGGGTCCCCCCGGACGAAGTCCGGGGGAGGGTCCGGGCGGAGCCCGGTGCCCGGCGGAGCCGGGTTCCTTGGGGCGCCGCCCCAGACCCCGCGCCTCAAACGCCGGCGAGGCTGAATCTGCCGGACCCCTGTTTCGGCAGCGGGGGCGAGCACGGACTGGTCGGCCGCGGCTCCTGGCGGGCTGAGCCGCCCGGGCTTCTCCGCCACCCGCCTTCGGAGCCGAAGGTCGGTATTCCAGCCCCGCCGGCGATTGAGGCGCGGGGTCTGGGGCGGAACCCCGAGGAATCCGGCCCCCCGGGGCTGTGCCGCCGAGGCCGGCCGGGCCGGGCATGCCGGGACCCCGCAAAGGTACGGGCCTTCTCCGGTCAGGAAAGGTGAGCTGTGGGGTCAGCGACGGGTCGGCGGGCCGTCACTACCGTCTCCTCACCTGCACCGCACGGAACGAGCCGCTGGAGAGCCGCCATGCGTATCGAACATCGCCGTCGCCGTATCGTCCTCGCCGCCCTGGCGGCTCTGGGTCTGGCCCTCGGGGCCGGGGTGTCCGGGGCCGCCGCGGAAGCGGAAGCCGCCGCGCCCGGGGATCTCCTCGGCGTCGAGCCCTCCGCCTTCCACCCCCTCCCCGGCCAGCCCACCGACACCAAGGCCTGGAAGATCCACTACCGCTCGACCACCGCCGACGGCGCCCCGACCACCGTCTCCGGGACCGTGATCGTCCCCCAGGACGGCCGCACCGGCCCGCGCCCCCTCGTCACGTACGCCGTCGGCACCGTCGGCATGGGCGACTCCTGCGCCCCCAGCAACAACCTCCCCCGCGGCACCGCCACCGAGGCCAACCTCATCCAGCAGCTCACCCTGCGCGGCTGGGCCGTGGTCGTCACCGACTACGAGGGCCTCGGCACGCCCGGCGTGCACACGTACACCGTCGGCCCCTCCGCCGGCCACGCCGTCCTCGACGCGGCCCGCGCCGCGCTCCGGCTGCCGGAGGCGGCCCTTGCCGCCGACACCCCGGTCGGCATCATGGGCTACTCGCAGGGCGGCCAGGCCAGCAGCTGGGCCGCCGAGCTGCAGGGCTCGTACGCGCCCGAGCTGAACGTGAAGGGCACGGCGACGGGCGGGGTCCCGGCGGACCTGATGAAGGTGGCCGCGTTCAACAACGGCTCCTACGGCTCCGGCCTGATCTTCATGGCGGCCGCCGGCCAGGACGCGGCCTTCCCCGAGCTGCAGCTCGACTCGTACCTCAACCCGGCGGGTCGCGCACTGGTGGCCGGCATGAAGGAGAACTGCGTGGCGATCGACGCCATCGCCGGCTCCTTCAAGCGGATCTCCGACCTCACCACCCGCAACCCCCTCGACCAGCCCGACTGGCAGGCCCGCCTCGACCGGAGCCGGCTCGGGCGGACGGCGCCGGCCGCGCCGGTGTACCAGTACCACGCGCTGGGCGACGAGTTGATCCCGTACGCGGTCGGGCGACAGCTGCGCGCCGACTGGTGTGCGCGGGGCGCGGACGTGGAGTGGGACACGGTCTGGGTCGGTGAGCACGTCAGCGGGGTGATCACCCACTCCCCGGCGGCTGCGGCCTGGCTCGCCGACCGCTTCGCGGGGCGCCCGGCGCGCGGCAATTGCTGACCGTCGTCGCCTGTGGCTGTGGCTTATTGCCCCGCCGGCGTTCGTTCGTTCATTCGCCGGCGGGGCAGGACCGCGTCCCGGACGGCAGCCGGCCGTCGACCAGGAAGCGGGTGACGTAGCCGCGCACGCAGCGGGAGGCGGTGTAGCCGGTGTGGCCGTCACCCTTGTAGTCCAGGACCACGGCCGAGCCGAGGCGTTCGGCGGTCTCCTCCGTCCACTGGTACGGGGTGGCCGGGTCGCCGCGCGTGCCGACGAGCAGCATGCGCGGCGCGCCGGGCCGGTCGATCCGGCGGATGAAGTCGGTGCCGGCGGGGCGGCCGTAGCAGGAGAGCACGGTCATCAGCTGCCGCGGCCCGAAGATCTCCGAGGCCTGGCGGAACTCCGCGCGCAAGCCCTCGATCTTCTTCTCGATGGCGCCGGGGTCGGCCTTGTCGTAGTCGCGGTCGGGGTCGTCGGCGCAGTTCACGGCCGCGAGGGCGGCCTCGCCGTTGTCGGCGGGTACGGGGCCGGGCGGCCCGGGGTCGGTCGGCTCCGGTCCGTCCGGGGTGCTGAGGCGGAGCAGCCCGCGCGGGTCGCCCTTGCGCTCGACGTCGGCGAGGGCCTGGGCGAGGTCGGGCCACAACTGCTTGGAGTAGAGGGCGGCGGAGATGGCGGTGACGGCGTGCTCGCCGGTGAAGCGGGCTCCGTCGGCGTCGACGAGGGGGTGGGCGTCGAGGTGGGCGACGAGGGCGGCCGTCTCCTTCTTGGCGGTGCGGGTGTTCGTGCCGTACACGCAGCCTTCCTTGCGGTGGGTGCACCAGGTCAGGAAGTTGTCGAGGGCCTGCTGCTGGCCGCGCGCGGAGACGAGGGCCTGCTCGGTGAGGGATTCGGTGAGGGTGTCGACGCCGTCGAGGACCATGCGGCCCACGCGGCCTGGGTATTGGGCGGTGTACACGGCGCCGAGCCGGGTGCCGTAGGAGAAGCCGAGGTAGTTGAGCTTGTCGTCGCCGAGGGCGCGGCGTATGAGCTCCATGTCGCGCGAGACGTTGACGGTGCCGACGTACGGGAGGACCGGGCCGGAGGCGCGCTCGCAGCGCTTGACGACGGCCCGGAGGGCGGCGAGCTGGGCCGCGGCGTCGGCGGTGGCCGTACGGGTGCCGCTTCCGGTGCCGGTTCCGGGATCCGGTTCGAGGGAGCCGCCGCAGCTGACGGGGGCGCTGTGGCCGACGCCTCGGGGGTCGAAGGCGACGAGGTCGTAGCGCTCGCCGAGCTCGGCGTACGGCTTGGGATCGGCGGCGAGGGTCTCGATGCCGGGGCCGCCGGGCCCGCCGAAGTTCAGCACCAGCGAGCCGAGGCGACGGCCGCGGGGCGCGGTGGCGGGTATTCGGGCGAGCGCGATGTCGATGGTGCCCTTGCCGGGATGGTCATGGTCCAACGGCACGGTCAGCTTCCCGCACCGCATCCCGTCGGGCACGGGCTGCTCGGGACACGCACCCCACCGGATCCGGGGGACCCCGGGGTCGGAGCCGACCACGACCGGTCCCCGCGGCCCCGACGGGACGGGGGAACCCCCCAGGCCGACCAGGCGGGGCGCGCCCGCGATGCAGCCGAGGACGAGCAGGCAGGCCGCGCCGACCGCGGCACCGCCACGAGAGCCCGACCGGGACCGGGCACAGGAACGGGAACGGTGCACGGCAGCACCCTCCTCGGGCGGCCCCCCGGACCAGTCAGCCCACCATAAGCGCCCCCGCCCCACCCCGCCGCCCGACCGGGACTGTCCGGCGGGTCAGAGACGGGGCAGGTCAGGGCGGGGCAGGTCACGGGCGGCAGGTCAGCTGCGGCGGTACAGGGCCTCGATGTCGGCCTCGTGGTCCCGGGCTATCGCGGCGCGGCGGAGCTTCAGGGACGGGGTGAGGTGGCCGCGGGCTTCCGTGAAGTCGCCCGGCAGGACCGTGAAGCGGCGGATCGACTCCGCCCGGGAGACGAGGCGGTTCGCCTCGTCCACGGCGCGCTGGAGGTCGGCCAGCAGGTCCCGGTCGTGGACGAGCTCCCGCATCGGGACGCCCTCCTTCTTCCGCATCGCCCGCCAGTGCGCGAGTCCCTCCGGTTCGAGGGTGATCAGGGCGGCCACGTACGGCCGGTTGTCGCCGACGACCATGCACTGGCCGACCAGCGGGTGGGCCCGCAGCCAGTCCTCCAGCGGGGCCGGGGCCACGTTCTTGCCGCCGGAGGTGATGATCAGGTCCTTCTTCCGGCCGGTGATCGTCAGGTACCCGTCGGCGTCGAGCTCGCCGATGTCCCCGGTGGCGAGCCAGCCGCCGCCGTTCCCGCCGCCGTGGACACCGCCTTCCGGCACCCCGTACGCCCCGTACGCCCCCTGCGCCCCCTGCGCCCCGTAAGCCCCATACGCCACCGTCGGCGTGTTCCAGTACCCCGCGAACACGTGCCGCCCGCGCAGCAGCACCTCCCCGTCCTCCGCGATCCGCACGGCCGTGCCCGGCAGCGGCCAGCCCACCGTCCCGAGCCGCGGCTTCTGCGGCGGGGTCACGGTGCTGGCTCCGGTCGTCTCCGTGAGCCCGTACCCCTCGAAGACCTCGATGCCGGCCCCGGCGTAGAAGGCGGCGAGCCGCCGGCCCAGCGGTGAGCCGCCGCTGATGACGTACCGCACGCGCCCGCCGAGCGCGGCCCGGATCCGCCGGTAGACGAGGGGGTCGTACAGGGCGCGGGCCGCCCGCAGCCCGAGCCCGGGCCTCCCGCCCCCCTCCAGCACCTCGCCGTACCGCCGGGCGGTGCGCGCGGCCCGGTCGAAGGAGGCGGCGCGGCCCATCCGCTCGGCGGTGGCGCGGGCGGTGTTGTGCACCTTCTCCAGGACGTACGGGATGGCCAGCAGGAAGGTGGGCCGGAAGCCGGCCAGGTCGGCGAGCAGGTCCTCGGTGGCGATGCTGGGCGCGTGGCCGAGCTTGACGCGGGCGCGCAGGCAGCCGACGGCGACCATGCGGCCGAAGACGTGGCTGAGCGGCAGGAAGAGCAGGGTCGAGGCGGGGTCCTTGCTGACGGACTTGAAGACGGGGTGCAGCAGTTCGACGGCGTTGTCGGCCTCGGCGAAGAAGTTGCCGTGGGTGATCACGCAGCCCTTGGGGGCGCCGGTGGTGCCGGAGGTGTAGATGAGCGTGGCGACGGAGTCGGGCGTACGGGCGGCTCGGCGTGCGTGCACGACGGCGTCGGGGACGTGCTCGCCGGCCTTGGCCAGGCGGGCCAGCGCGCCCGTGTCGAACTCCCACAGGTGCGCGAGCCCCGGCAGGTGTGACCGCTCGGCGCTGATCAGGCGGGCCTGGGCGGTGTCCTCGACGGCGCAGGCCACGGCGCCGGAGTCCTGGATGATCCACCGGGCCTGGAGGGCGGAGGAGGTGGGGTAGACGGGTACGGTGACGAGCCCGGCGGCCCAGCCGGCGAAGTCCAGCAGGGTCCACTCGTAGGTGGTGCGGGCCATGATGGCCAGCCGGTCGCCCTCGCGCAGGCCCTCGGCGATGAGCCCCTTGGCGACGGCCAGCACCTCGGCCGCGAACTCGGCGGCCGTGACGTCCCGCCAGGTCCCGTCGGGCTCCTTGCGGGCGAGGACGGCCGTTCCGGGGGCCTCGCGGGCGTTGTGGAAGGGGATGTCCCCGAGGGAGCCGCTGCCCGGCAGGGCGACGAGCGCGGGCACCTCCACCTCCCGGACCACCCCGTCGACGACGGTCTTCAGGGGCTCGACCAGCTTCGGCTCGGGCTCGGCATCCACGGCGCTCTCCTCCGCTCGACACGGGAGTACGGGAGTTACCGCCGGTAATCTACGTACGGGTAACCCCGCTGGCCACCCCCCGACCAGGCCGATTCACCGAACCCGACGGGTTCGTTCACGACCGGGGCACGGACCGGGGGACGGACCGGGGGACAGACCAGGGCACGGCCCCGAGTGCGGCCGGATCACCTGGTGGACGAGATGAGCGTGTTGAGCAGCGCCGCACCGCGCTCGGCGTCGTCGACGCTGACCGCAAAGACCTTTCCCCCGGAGCTGATGACCAGGCACTCACCACTGCGCAGCATCACCGTCGTACCCAGCCCGCTCAGCCGGTAGCCCCAGCCGCCGACCTGGGCGGGGGTGCGGTTCTCCACGCGGGCCCACTCGATGTCCCGCGCGGCCCACCGCCGTACGGGCCACCCCACCGGCCCGAAGGCCACCTCCAGCATCTCCCCCGTGACCCGGGCCCGCACCGAGGAGCAGGCGAAGGCCGAGGCCGACACCAGGGCGAAGGGCGCGATCAGCGCCCACGGCGGAGCCATCAGCCCGCCCAGCGCGACCACCGCGCCGCCCGTCGCCACCACCCCCGCGACGACCGCGATCAGGCGGAGCCAGGGGTTCGCCGCACGGGACAACCAGACCCGCCGCTCCCCGGCGGGGATGTCCATGCCGGGCGACTCGTACGCCGGCCCCTCGGCCGGGACCGGCCCCTCACGGGCGGCCAGCGCCGCGAGCAGCCCGACCCCCGCAGCCACCGCGAGGGTCACCGCCACCGAGCCCGCCGCCGAGCGGGCATCCCGCCAGTCCGCCCGGTCCAGATTCGCCCGTACGACCGAAGCCTGCGCCCCGAGCAGCAGCGCACCGGTCCCGACCAGCACACCGGCGGCGGCGCGCCGGTGCCGAACGAACACCGCGACACCCAGGGCGAGCACGGCCCAGATCACCGCCGGGAACAGCGCGGCACCCCACAGCGGCATGGACCCGTCCGGCTCGCCGGCGGTCGCGCTCCAGTGGGTCGCCAGCCGGTCCGGCAGCCGCCCGCTCGCGGCCACCGGCATCGCCACGAGTAACGCCAGCACCCCGGCGCCCCAACCGAACGCCACCACCCGACGCTTCACCACACCGTTCACGGCACCCCCTCGACCATCTCCATGAGATCCGCCTTGCTGTACCCCAGGCGCGCCCCGTCGGCCACGAGCTCCCGGACCCGCTCCACCAGCGCCGACCTGAGGTCCGCCCCCTCGGCCACGGTCACCCCGCGGCCCCGCCGGAATTCGAGCAGCCCCTCGTCGCGCAGGGCGCGCAGCCCGCGCAGGACGGTGTTGGCATTCACCCCCAGCGCCTGCGAGATGTCCCGCGCGGGCGGCAGCCGGTCGCCGGGACGGCACTCCCCCTCGGCGACGGCCCGCCGGATCGCCCCGGCCACCTGCTCGTGCAGGGGGCGGTGGTCCGCGGTGTTCAGCTTCAGCAACATGATGCCATTGAAGGTAGCACCATTCCGTTCATAAGCGGTGGCGTGGGTGCCGGTCGTCCATCAGGGGCTGTCGGACCCATGTCGGCGGCTTGTCGGCGGGGGCTGACGCCTTCCGGGAAACGGCCGCCGGAGCGCACCGGGCGGTCGGCCCCGAGGCGGGATGCTCGACATCCACGCCCACAACGGGCGGCTCGCCCTCAAGGCGGCCGGCCTGATGGACGAGTTCCGCGCCATCGTCATCGAGGGCCGCCAGACGATGCGGCTCGTCGAGCAGGACGGGACCGTCCTGCACGAGACGGCCGACTACGGCACGGGCGGACGTCCCGAGGTGCAGCAAGGGGAGCTGCGCCGGATCCCGCGCCCGGGCAAGGAGATCTTCGCCCACCGGGAGGGCGGTGACACCCTGCACGCGTACGTGGCGCTGTCCAGGCCGCAGGACTGGTTCGCCCGCATCGACTTCACCGATGCCCCCGCCGCAGCCGCGCGCATTGCGCGGGAGTTCGAGGCTGGGCGCCGGAGCTCACCGCGTTGATCACGACCGCCGACCTCCCGCCCGTACTGCGCCCCCACGCCTTGCCGGCCGGGCACCGCTGGGACCGGGCGCCGGGGGGTGACCCTGCTCGGTGACGCCCACCTCGCAGCCCCGAACGGCGAGGGCGCCAACCTGGCCATGCTCGACGGCGCCGAACTCGGCAAGGTCCTCGCCGCGTACCCCGACGACATCGAGGCCGCCCGGGCCGGGATGGCCGGGTCAGCGGGCGCTGCCGAGATTGCGGTCGGCGTCGGACCCCTTGAGCATCAGGGTGGTCTCCTCGATGCGCCGGAAGCGGCCGTCCGGGGCGAGGTCGGCGAACACGTAGACCTCCATGCTCACGGTGGAGCCGTCCTTCTTCGTGATGTGGCAGGTGTGCCGGTCGGCGTACTTGCTGCCGTCGTAGAGCTCTTCGTGGACCTCGACCTCGCCGCCGGCGACGAGCGTGCGCAGGTGGGCTATGTGGTCGAGGAACTCGGCGCGGTCGGCCCACGCTCCGTCGGTGCGCTGGCGGTAGTCGGGGGTGAAATGGCGGTCGGCGGCCGTCTCCAGGGTGACGTCCTCGTTGAAGAGCAGGTCGGTGAGAGCAGCCTTGATGCCGGTGCGGGTCATGAGGAGTCCTTCGGGCAGCTTCGGATGAGAGGGATGCGCGGCGGTACGCGGTGAGCCGGCCGGGGCCTCAGGCGCCCGCATGGGCGAGGGTGCTGTCGAGCCAGTCGTAGATGCGGGCGAGGGAGAGGCGCATGGCGCCGGGGTGGCAGTGGGCTCCGGCGCCTTCCTCGGCGGTGAACACCATGAGGGTCTTGGGACAGGTGAGGTGTTCGTAGAGCAGTTCGGGCTGGCCCTTGAAGAATTCGTCCTCGGCGGCGTCGCAGACGAGGGTGGGGCACTGGATCTGCTCGGCGATGCCGCCGCCGAGGGTGTAGTCGAGGTAGGAGGCGCTGAAGGCCCGGGGGGTGTCGACGCCCATGACGTACATGCCGTGGTTGATCGCCCAGCGCGCGGTGGCGTCCTGGGCGAGGAGCTGTTCGAACGCGGCGTCGAGCTCGGGGGCGGTGTCGGCGCGCAGGAGCCGTTCGGCTTCCTCGCGGTCGCCGGGGATGCTGCGGACTGATATCCGGCCGAGGTCGTAGACGCCGTCGAGGGCTATCAGCGCGGCCAGGCGGTACTCGAAGGCGGCCGCGCGCGGCGCGAGGACGCCGCCCATGCTGGAACCGAGCAGTGCGATACGGCTGTTGTCGACCTCCGGGACGGTCTCGGCGAAGTCGATCACGGGGGTGATGACGTTCTCCCAGTCGGGGCGGAAGACCATGCCCTGGTGGTGGCGGGGGCCGGGCTGGCCGGGGCCGTCGAAGGCCAGAACGGTGTAGCCGCGCTCCACGGCGGCCAGCGCGCCGCTGAAGTGGAGTTCTTCGGCGGTGCCGTCGAAACCGGAGTGCATGATCAGGGTCGGCCGCGGCGCGCCGGTGGTGTCGGCGCGGTAGAGGTAGCCCGGCAGCGTGGTGCCCTCGTAGGGAATGCGGACCGGCTCGATGCGCGGGGTGTAGAGGGCGGCGGCGGCTCGGAAGCAGGCGACGCTGCGGTCGTAGGCGTGGTCGTGGCGGGGGTCGCAGGGGTGACCGTGCAGGAAGAATTCCGCCGAACGGTAGTAGTTGGACGCCCGCAGGAACCCGTCCCGGGCGCTGACCCGGTGGCCGGCTTCCAGCGCCTTCACAGCCTCGTCGGACACGCGGTCTGCGGTGGCGGTCCACTCGGCGTGCCAGCTGTCGTAGTCGCCCTCGACGATGCGCCGGCTGGTGGAGACGACCTCCCCGAAGTCGGCGCCGCCGTAGGCGATGTGGCTCATCGAGCGCAGGGTTTCGTACCAGAACTGGGGGTTGTCCGGGAACAGCAGCGGTTTCATCGCGCACCTTCCTCAGGCGTTAAGCACGGATCTGTGCTTACGGCAGGACTGTAGCCCCGCCGAGCGCCATTAAGCAAACATCTGTGCTTACGATGTGAGGGTGACTTCGAAGCAACCGCCCGCGCGCATCCGCAAGAGCCCCGAGCAGGTCCGCTCGGCCGTCCATCAGGCGGTCATCGACCTGCTGTCCGCACCCGAGGGCGCAGAGCTCACCATCCCGGCGATCGCGCAACGCGCCGGGGTGAACCACACCAGCATTTACCGGCGCTGGGGCAGTCGCGAGGCGCTCCTGGCCGACGTGGTCACCACCCGCCTCGAACGCGACTGGCCACTGAGCGACACCGGCACCCTGCGTGGGGACCTCACTGCCTGGGCGGAAGCAGGCGTGGCGAGCATCCGCACGCCCGAGGGCCGCCTCCTCGTACGAGCCGTGGCCCTGTCCATGCCGAACAGCTCCCACGCGCAGGCGGAACGCGCGCAGCACTTCCAGCGCCGCCTCCACTCCATCGAGCGCATCCGCGAGCGGGCCGCAGCCCGCGGCGAGAACCCGCCGCCCCTGGAGCAGATCCTCGACCAGCTCATCGCACCGCTCTACCTGCGGGCGATCTTCGGCATCGACCCGCCGGCCTCCGGCTACCCGCAACTCCTCGTGGACAGACTGCTCGGCACCACGAGCGCGCCGGACACGGCTTGACGCAACTACGCCGCCGTTTCGGCGGGCCCCGCAACGCCGGGTTCTCGGCAGTCGCGGCAGCGGCCGCCCGGTTCGGGGGCGCGGAAGACGCGTTTGCAGCCGTCGCAGTCCTGCCAAGGGTCCGGCGGCACGTACGGCCGCACGGCCGGGGCGGTGGCCGTGACCGGCGGCAGGTACGGCGGAAGCAGCTCGGCCAGCCGGTGCGCGAGCAAGCCCGCGGGGTGGCGCAGCCCGTCGGGCAGGTCCGCGGACAGCACCCGCGCGACGGCCTCGGGCTCGGCCCCGCGCTCCAGCCAGACCGACACCCCGGGCACGAGCCGCTGCACCTCCCGCTCGGACAGCAGCAGCCGCGGGTCGTACCGCCGCAGCCCGGCCAGCAGCTGGGCAGCGACTCCGGCGAGCGCCGCGGGCACGGAGTGCGCGGCGGGCGCTTCGGCGGCGCATCCCGAGCCGGGCTCCGCCACCGGCGGCGGGGACAACTGCCGCTCCGGCTCCGGCTCTGGCTCGGCCTCCGACTCGGGCGCCGATTCCCGTACGGCATCCTCGTCCGGCGGCGGCGCAGGAGGAGCCGAGGCAGGGGAAGAGGCAGGGGAGGAGGCCGAGGACGGAGCCGGCACCGCCCCGCCCACGCCCACACCCCCCGGGTTGTTGTACGAGAACGTACGGGTCACCACCCGCCCGGACGCCAGCCGCTCGCGCCGCCGCTCCAGGTAGCCGTGCTGCTCCAGCTCCCGCAAGGCCGCGGCGACCCGGACCTCGCCCTCCTGGGACCGCCCGGCGAGCGCCTTGACGCCGATCGCGGCCCCTGCCGGGAGCGACTGGATGTACAAGGCGATGCCGCGTGCCGTGTACGACAGTTCGCGGTGCTGGGCGAGGTGATTGCCGACCACGGTGAAGTGACTGGCATGCCTCGTGTTGACGTGAACGACACCGGATCGGGCGGTCCCGGCGTGAACACGGGACGTTGCGCGCGAACGCGCGCTAGGGTGCTGGAGAGCCATGGGGAAGCCTGTTACTTCCTACTTGGTCAGGCCCTCGCCCGGGATTGCCGTCCCGTCGGGGGCCGTCTCATTTCTTCTGCTGTCGGGCCCGAGCATATGCCCGGCAACCAGCGCCAAATCCAGCCCAGTTGGCACAGTTCACCCATCCGGGCGACGGGGGCCGGTGGGGGTGGGTTGGGTGGGTTTCTCACCCAAGTCCCTTGGCGTTTTGGCGTCTAAGCCCACCGCATCGCGGCCCCCCGCGCCCCGGCCGGGCCCAAGACCTTCCAGCCGTTTTCCCGGGTGACGACCGGATGCGCGGTGACATCGAGACGGCTGCCCACGTCGTCGTGGGCCTGGATCCGCGCCGCGCTGCTCTGAAGCTGTGCGGCGCGGCGCGGCCGTCAGGCGCCGACGCGGGTGCAGACGTGCACCGACTCGCTGTTGTGGCCGTCGTTGTGGACGATCCGCAGGACGTTGTCCTTGTAGGTCACGTTCAACTGCTGGCCGTCGCCCGTGCCCTTCACCCCCGGCGGCTTCCAGGGGAGGGAGACCGAGACCGTGGGCCCGACCGTCGCCGGGACGGTGAGCGCCTCGCCGCCGCTGAGCTTCTTCAGCTCCTTGTCGCCCTCGAACACGTCGCACCGCAGGTGGCCGCCGCGCAGCAGCCAGGATCCGGTCCAGGTGACGGGGGTGCCGTCTGCGTCCCAGACGATGGTGAAGCCCCCGTTCCCGCCCGGCGGCGCGGTCACGGTGGCCGTCCCGTGCACCGTCTTGCTGCCCGGCGTGGTCGACTCGATCTTCCAGGCGCCCCCGATGAAGGCGTCGAAGGCACGGTCGAGCGGTGACTTGGACGGCGCCGGGGCGGGAGCCGCCGACGAGGCGGCGGCGCCCCCCGGGGCCGGGTCCGCGCCGGGGGCCGACGGTGTGCCGGGCAGGGCGTCCTCGGCCTTGCCGCCGCACGCCGCGACCAGCGAGGCCCCGATCCCGACGGCCAGGTAGCGGAGCGCGTTGCGCCGCCCGATCATCTGCGCCGCCGCACGTATCTCCCGTACCGTCACCAGTCCTCCATGGAAGGTCAGTTGATCAACAGCGATCGACTATAGGGGAGGCCGTCCAGGGGCGATCGGAACCGCATGATCCCCTTCCGCGTCTTCGACACGGGCCGAGAGCGAGAACGGGGACAAGACCGCGATGATCTTCCAACGCGAGAGCATCGACCTGCCCGAGGACCGGGGGTGCCTGCAGTGGGTGCTCGGGGTGCCGCTCGGGCTCATCTATCTGCTCGCGGGCTACTGCTGCTACGGCGCCCTGGTCATCCAGCCGACCGGCGGCGTGAACGACCGCGGGGCCACGAACATCTCCGCCGCCTGCTTCTTCGCCCTCTGCCTGAGCGCGCTCGGGCTGCTGATCACGCTGATCCCGAGCGTGCGCCGGACCATGGGCCCGTGGTGGTTCGCCCCGCCCCTCGCCCTCGGGCTGATCGCGTACATCTGTGGGGAAACCCTGGGCTGAGCACTCCGGGGGCGCCTCAGTAGGCCGCCTTGGCCGTGCCGTTCGTGCTGATGTCGAAGGAGCGCGAGTACCGGAGGGTGGCGTTCGCGAGTTCCGTGTCACCGGCGGAGGCGGGGACGACCCTGCCCGAGGACTGAACCCGGTGCCCCTTGACCCCTTCGCTGACCGAGCACTGGCCGAGCTGGCTGTACCAGGTCTGGCCCGGGTCGATGACGACCTCCCGCCACGGCTCCGGATGCATCGGGCACGATCCCTGGACTCCCGTCACCACGGGCCCCACGGACACCGTGACGACCGCCTGGGCGGTGGACATGTTCCGCACCATGACCCCGAACTGGACGGCTCCCGTCCCGCTCACCGCCTGGGTGCAGGGCTGCATGTCGACGTTCTGCATGGTGGTCGAAAACCATTTGGTGGCGCAGGCCACGCTCTGGGCCGCCGGGTACGGGGAGCTGGGCGTCGCCGACCGGCGTGTCGGCCCTGTGGCTGGTGCCGGCTGCGCCCCGCCGGCACCGGCGGCGCCTGCCTGCTCGGCAATCTCCGCAGAGGGCGACACGGACCCGGACGGCTGGGCGGCCGAAGGAGCGGCGGATCCGCCGGGCGGGGCCAGGGGTGCGGAGGAGGGCGAGGCGGGCGCAGAAGGACCGGCGCCGCCGGCGTTCGCGGTCTTCAGGGGGCCGTACTGGAGGGCGAGGATCGCGGCCGACACGGCGATCACGGTGGTGGCGGCGATGGTGAGGGCGAGACTGCGGCCGGATAACCGCCGCGCCCGACGCCCGGCGTCCGGCGGGTACACGGTGGTGTTGAAGACGTTTCCACCGTGGGTGATGTTCTGGATGCCGCCGTCGTGCGCGGCGTTGCCCTGACTGGCAGCGGCCGGGCCCTCGGTCCGGTCGGCGGCGGTCACCGCGGCCGCCGGGTCACGTCACCGACGATGATGTCGCCGCCCTGGGTGATGTTCTGGATCCCGCCCTCGTGCGCGGTGTTGTTCTGGACCCAGGTCTGCGGGGTCGCAGGCAGTTCGGCCTGGACGCGGGCGATCAGTTCGCGGAGCTCCGCCGCGAGCTCGGGCTGCTCCTCCAGGAGGTCCTTCAGCCGACCGCGCCATTCCACCCGGAGGTCGCTGCGAACGGACTCCAGCTCGTGGGAACCGGCGGCCCGGCTCACCTCCGCAGCCACGCGGTCGAGTCGACCGGCAGCCGTCTGTTCGGCCTGCGCGTCTCCGCGCCCCAAGAGCTTCGTGAAGCCGGAGCGGGTCGTCTGCCAGGCATCGGTCGCGGCCGCGCTCACCAATGCGGTTCCGCCCGTCGCAGCCAGCATCTCCAGTGCTTCCGTCAGCACCCTGCTTCCTCCCGCTCAGAGGCACCTTCGCGGGTGAACTTCCCGCGAGAGCAGACAAGTTAATGCATCACCTGCGGCCACGCGAACGACCCGGCAGGACGGCCGGCACGGGAACGCCGCAGCGCCCGCCCGGACGGGGGCGGGGGCTGCGGCGCCGGTGGGCGGTGCGCCTGTCAGGCGGCGGCCGCCACCGGGGCGCGGTCGTCCAGCGGCGAGGACGAGGCGGCGTCGTACGCCTTCCTGTCCAGGATTCCCTCGCGGGCCGCGACCACGACCGGGACCAGGGACTGGCCGGCGACGTTGGTGGCGGTGCGCATCATGTCCAGGATCGGGTCGATGGCCATCAGCAGGCCGACGCCCTCCAGGGGGAGGCCCAGCGTGGACAGGGTCAGCGTCAGCATGACCGTGGCGCCGGTCAGGCCGGCGGTGGCGGCGGAGCCGACCACCGACACGAAGGCGATCAGCAGGTAGTCGGTGACCGTCAGCTGCACGTCGAAGATCTGCGCGATAAAGATCGCGGCGAGCGCGGGGTAGATGGCGGCGCAGCCGTCCATCTTCGTCGTCGCGCCGAACGGGACGGCGAAGGAGGCGTATTCCTTCGGGACGCCGAGCCGCTCGGTGACCTTCTGGGTGACCGGCATGGTGCCGACCGAGGAGCGGGAGACGAAGGCGAGCTGGATCGCGGGCCAGGCGCCCTTGAAGAACCGGATCGGGTTGACCTTGGCGACGGTGGCGAGCAGCAGCGGGTACACACCGAACATCACGAGCGCCGAGCCGAGGTAGACGTCGGCGGTGAAGGTCGCGTACTTGCCGATGAGCTCCCAGCCGTACGAGGCGATCGCGGTGCCGATCAGGCCGACGGTGCCGATGGGCGCCAGCCGGATGACCCACCACAGGGCCTTCTGGAGCAGTTCGAGGACGGACTCGGCCACGTTCAGGACGGGCTGGGCCTTGGCGCCGAGCTGGAGGGCGGCGATGCCGGCGACGGCGGCGAGGAAGACGATCTGGAGCACGTTCAGCTCGGTGAACGGCGTGACGATGTCCTTCGGCACGATGCCGGTCAGGAAGTCGATCCAGGAGCCGGTGCGCTTGGGCAGCTTGCCGTCCTGCGGGGTCAGGCCGGTGCCCGCGCCGGGGTTGGTGAGCAGGCCGATCGCGAGGCCGATGCCGACGGCGATCAGCGACGTGATCATGAACCAGAGCAGCGTGCGCGAGGCGAGGCGGGCGGCGTTGTTGACCTTCCGCAGGTTGGTGATGGACACCAGGATCGCGAAGAAGACGAGCGGGGCGACGGCCAGCTTCAGCAGCTGGACGAAGATGTCGCCGACCTTCTCCAGGGTGGTGGCGAGCCAGCTGACGTCCTGGCTGCGGGCGAGCCAGCCGAACAGGACGCCGAGCACGAGGCCGGTGACGATCTGGGCCCAGAAGGGGAACTTGAAGGAGGCCTTGGCGGTGGCGGGAGCCGGGGCCTGAGGGGTCGCGGACACGGACACTCTCCGGGGGGTCATGCGCAAAGAGGAAAACAGGGGGGAAGAAGAAGGCGGGGTCAGCGACAGCCGCAACAGGCCGCGGTCACGCGGCGGCAGAGGTCGACGTGCAGGCGCGCCACGAGCGGGACACTCGTGGTCATTTCGTGCGCAACTGTGGTCAACATGTTTAACACGCTAACACTTTCCCTTTGAGAACCTCAAAGGCGTACTTTGAGCCAGAGGTCCGCAAGAGCCCCGCTACCGGCCCCGGACAACGCAAGCGCCCCAGTGCACCGGGGTGTTCCCGGGTACTGGGGCGCTTCGATATGTGAGGAAGCTAACCGCCCGCCGACCGGCCGATCGGGGGCAGAGCGAGCCGATCGGGGCGGGGCCGACAGGTCCTACGCGCGGGCCGCGTCGTCGGCCGCGTCCTCCTGCGCACGGTTCGCGGCGAGCTTCTGCTTCGCGCCCGCCACGCGCCCGGCGATCTGCTCGGACATCTCGTCGCGCTGCTTGCGCAGCAGTACGAAGGACAGCGGCGCGGAGAGCACCAGCGCGAGCAGCACGACCCAGGCGAAGTTGGCGTCGCCCAGGCCCGCGGGCACCCAGCCCACGTGGACGAGGGCGGCCACGAGGACGAGGCATCCGACGAAGATGCCCAGGCGCATCGCGGTGTAGCGGATCGTCGCGCTCGGCTTGAAGGACACGGTGACCCCTTCTCTCTCGTCGGTACTCGCGTCAGGTGCCCGTCCAGTGAAGCACGACCGCCCTCCCCCGGGCGCCGCCGGGGTCATCCTCGGGCACGAGCCGCAGATCGGACACCGTGCGGGCACCCCACGGCCACGGCCCCGCCGCCTCAGTGGAGCGGCAGCAGCATCGTGATCTCGTCGCGGTCGTCACCCGGGGCCACGCGGACGGCGTCGGGGACGCGGCCGACCTCCTTGTAGCCGCAGGCCGCGTAGAAGTGCTCCAGGCCGAGGCCTCCGCGGCAGGAGAGCCGGATGGCCTCGATACCGCCGACGGTGCGCGCGGCGTCGGCCACGGCCTCCATGAGGGCGCGGCCCGCGCCCCGGCCCTGGAGGACGGGGTCGACCATGACGGTGTAGGCCCAGGCCCAGTGGGCCATCAGCCGGTGCGCGTTGAGGGCGAGGAAGGCGCAGGCGCGGACCCGGCCGTCCGCGTCCCGGCCGACGACCAGGCGGTGGCGGCCCTCGGCCATGGCGACGAGGTGCTTGACCATCTCGGGGCGGATGTCGTCCGCGGTGACCGGCGCCACGAACCCGACCGCGCCGCCGGCGTTGGTGACGTCCGTCCAGAGCGCGACCATCCCCTCGCGCAGGGCGGGATCGACGACCGGGTCGAAGGTGAAAGTAAGAGGCACCGGGCGAGGTTATCCATTACACGCGGTGTCCGGCAACGGAATTCGCGAGAAGGCCCCGGTCCTCATGGGACCGGGGCCTTCCCCACATCAGCCATCCAGTGGCGCCGACGTCGCCGTCAGACGCGCATCGCCTGCGGCGTCTCGCGCAGGCCCGCGTCCGGGCCGGGGTACTCGCGGATGACCTCGTAGCGCGTGTTGCGCTCCACCGGCCGGAAGCCCGCCTCGCGGATCAGGTCCAGCAGGTCGTCGCGGCCCAGCTTGTTCGGGGTGCCGTAGTTGTCCGCGTCGTGCGTGATCTTGTACTCGACGACCGAGCCGTCCATGTCGTCCGCACCGTGCTGCAGCGCCAGCTGGGCGGTCTGCACGCCGTGCATCACCCAGAACACCTTCACGTGCTGGACGTTGTCGAACAGCAGGCGCGAGACCGCGAAGGTCTTCAGCGCCTCCGCGCCCGTGGCCATCGTCGTGCGCGCCTGGAGGGTGTTGCGGACCTTGCCGTCCTTCATGTCCACGAAGTCGTGCTGGTACCGCAGCGGGATGAAGACCTGGAAGCCTCCGGTCTCGTCCTGGAGCTCGCGCAGCCGCAGCACGTGGTCCACGCGGTGGCGCGGCTCCTCGATGTGCCCGTACAGCATCGTGCACGGGGTCTTGAGGCCCTTCTCGTGCGCGAGGCGGTGGATGCGCGACCAGTCCTCCCAGTGGGTCTTGTGGTCGACGATGTGCTGGCGGACCTCCCAGTCGAAGATCTCCGCGCCGCCGCCGGTGAGCGACTCCAGGCCGGCCTCGATCAGCTCGTCCAGGATCTCGGACGCCGAGAGACCGGAGATCGTCTCGAAGTGGTGGATCTCCGTCGCCGTGAACGCCTTCAGCGAGACGTTCGGCAGCGCCTCCTTCAGCGCGGAGAGCGAGCGCGGGTAGTAGCGCCACGGCAGGCTCGGGTGCAGGCCGTTGACGATGTGCAGCTCGGTGAGGCTCTCGCTCTCCATGGCCTTGGCCAGGCGCACGGCCTCCTCGATGCGCATCGTGTACGCGTCCTTCTCGCCCGGCTTGCGCTGGAACGAGCAGTACGCGCACGAGGCGGTGCACACGTTCGTCATGTTGAGGTGGCGGTTGACGTTGAAGTGGACGACGTCGCCGTTCTTGCGGGTGCGCACCTCGTGGGCGAGCCCCCCGAGCCAGGCCAGGTCGTCGGACTCGTAGAGGGCGATGCCGTCCTCACGGGTGAGCCGCTCGCCGGAGCGGACCTTCTCCTCCAGCTCACGCTTGAGCCCAGCGTCCATCGGCCGGTCGCCTCCTCTTAGGTTCCTGCTGTCCAGCTCTGCCCTGCGGGGCGCCCTGCGGGGCGCGCCCGATCCTGCAACCGTACTCTCAGCGCTCCTCGGGCAGTTCGCCGACCCGGTTCTCCCACTTCGTGGACAGCACGATGGTGGTACGGGTGCGGGAGACGCCCTTGGTGCCGGAGAGCTTGCGGATGATCTTCTCCAGGCCGTCCACGTCGCTGGCGCGCACCTTGAGCATGTAGGAGTCGTCGCCCGCGATGAACCAGCAGTCCTCGATCTCCGCGAGGTCGCGCAGGCGCCGGGCCACGTCCTCGTGGTCGGCGGCGTCGGAGAGGGAGATGCCGATCAGCGCGGTGACGCCGAGGCCGAGGGAGGCCGCGTCGACGGTCGCGCGGTAGCCGGTGATGACGCCGGCCGACTCCAGCCGGTTGATCCGGTCGGTGACGCTGGGGCCGGACAGGCCTACGAGCCGGCCCAGCTCCGCGTACGAGGCGCGTCCGTTCTCCCGGAGTGCCTGGATGAGCTGCCTATCCACCGCGTCCATCTACCTGGACCCTTCTATTGTTCGGCGATCCCGCAAGTTTACGTATAGAATCAAAGGCACACAGGGTCAACACCCTGTGAATCTTTCAACAGATCAATGACGATCTTCAGGAGTGGTTCACCCGTGTACACGATCGAGATGGCCTACGCGCACATGCGACAGCTCCAGGAGCTGGCCAACCGATCCCGCACCGACCAGCCCGCCGCCGCCCACCGCGTCGACAAGACCCGCAAGCCGCACACGGCGAAGAAGCGCTCGCGCTAGTCGCGCCGCTCCCTCTCGCTCTAGTCACCGCTTGCCTCCCGGGGGCGGGAGCCACCGAGCTCCCCCTCCCACCGGCGGTACAGCCGGTGCGGCACCCCTGCCGCATCCAGCACCCGCCCCGCGACGAAATCCACCAGATCCTGGATGTGCGTCGCACCCGCATAGAACGCCGGAGAGGCGGGCAGCACGACCGCGCCCGCCTCGTCCAGCGCCACCAGGTGCTTCAGCGTCTGCCCGTTCAGCGGGGTCTCCCGCACCGCGACCACCAGCCGGCGCCGCTCCTTGAGCGTCACGCTCGCGACGCGCTGGAGCAGGTCCTTCGACAGCCCGAGCGCCACCCCGGCCACGCAGGCCGTGGACGCCGGCACGATCAGCATCCCCTTGACGGGGTACGAGCCCGAGCTCGGCCCGGCCGCCAGGTCCCCCGCGGCCCAGTACCGGACGTCCCCGTCGGGCACCTGGAACGTCCCCGGCTTGCCGTCCGCGCCGCGGGCCAGCCACTCCCGCAGGTCCTCGCGCCAGTGCGCGTCGCGGAAGGCGATCCCGGTCTCGTCCAGCAGGGTCAGCCGCGAGGCCCGGCTCACCACCAGGTCCACACTCTCGCCCGCCGCCAGCAGCCCTCGGATCACCGAAGCCGCGTACGGCGTCCCGGAAGCCCCGGAAACCCCCACCACCCAGGGGGTGCGCTTGCGCTCAGTCATGGCTACGAGACTATCCGGCCACGCCGCGCGGGCACTCGTTAAGGGGTGCCGGACGTTCCCCGGGGGAACGGTGCACCACACACAGGGGGCGAAGCCAATGAGCAGCAGCACGATCGAGCCGGAATGGAGCCAGAGCGACCGGACCAAGGCCGCGGCCAAGCTGATGCTGGGCTGGGTGGCCCTGCTGTGGGTCCTGGAGGCGGTCGACTACGCCACCGGGCACGCCCTCGACCAGTACGGTGTCGTGGCCCGCGACCCCGACAGCCTCACCGGCATCGTCACCGGTTCCTTCCTCCACTTCGGCTTCGACCACGTCGCCTCCAACAGCGTCCCGCTGCTGGTCCTCGGCTTCATCGCGGCCCTGTCCGGGATCCGCCGCTTCCTCGCGGTGTGCGGGATCATCATCCTGGCCGAGGGCATCGGCACCTGGCTGATCTCGCCGCCGAACACGATGACGCTCGGCGCCTCCGGGGTCGTCTTCGGCCTCTTCGGCTACCTGCTGGTGCGCGGGTTCGTGGAGCGCAGGGTCCTCGGCGTCGCCGTGTCGCTCGGCGTGGCCGCTGTCTGGGGCAGCACCATGCTCACCGGCGTCCTGCCGATCCACGAGGGCGTCAGCTGGCAGGGCCACCTGTGCGGCCTCGCGGCCGGCATCGCCACCGCGATCCACCACCGCCGCCCGGCGCCGACCCGCCCGGCGGGGCCTCGGCTGATCAGCTGACGGCGGAGGGGTCCACGGGCAGCCCGGAGGTGTCGATGGCGAGCTTGCCGATGCCGGTCTCGACCGTGACGGTCCCGCCGTACGGGATGGTGTCCCGGCCCCGGTACCCGTCCGGGCCCGGGTTCCACAGGGTCACGCAGTGCGCCTTGTACGGGTCGAAGATCAGGTAGTGCGGGATGCCGCGCCGCGCGTACGCCTCGTCCTTGACCTCGTAGTCGTTGCGGATGCTGCTCGGCAAGACCACCTCGACCGCCAGCTCGATCAGGTCGGGCGAGTCGAGCTAGAGCGACAGGCCCCGCAGGGCGAGGTCCAGCAGGGCGCAGACGAAGAGGACGATCCCGATGAAACCGTTCACCGTGAAGAAGGCGCGGTTCAGGCGGGACAGGTCGTGCGGGGTGACGATGGTGTGCTCGTACAGGAACGCGGCCACCACGATCACCAGGCCGATCCAGAACGGCACGCCCGCGTCCGTGGCCACCGCGTACCAGGCCAGCAGGGCCGTGGTGACGACGTGTGCGCCGCGGGCGCCCCACAGGGCCGCCGGGACGCCGAAGCGGGCCGGGACCGACTTGACCCCGTCCGCCCGGTCAGCGGCCACGTCCTGGCAGGCGAAGATCAGGTCGAATCCGCCGATCCACACGCCCACCGCCAGGCCCAGGATCACCGCGTCCCAGGACCAGGTCCCGGTGACGGCGAGCCAGGCCCCGATCGGGCCCATGGCCTGGGCGAGGCCCAGGATGGCGTGCGGGAAGTTCGTGAACCGCTTGCCGTACGGGTAGACCACCATCGGGACCACCGCGACCGGGGCCAGCGCCAGGCACAGCGGGTTCAGCAGCGCCGCCGCCCCGAGGAACACCGCCAGCGCGATGCCCGCCCCGGTCCACGCCGAGCGCACGGACACCGCGCCGGTGACCAGCTCGCGGCCCGCGGTGCGGGGGTTGCGGGCGTCGATCTCCCGGTCGATGATCCGGTTCGCGGCCATCGCGAAGGTCCGCAGGCCCACCATGCAGACGGTGACGAGCAGCAGCTCGGCCCAGTGCACGGTGCGGTCGACCTGGTACATCGCGGTCAGCGAGGCGATGTAGGCGAAGGGCAGCGCGAAGACCGAGTGCTCGATCATCACGAGTCGCAGGAACGCCTTCACCCGGCCGGGGGCCTGCGGCGCGGGCCCGGGGCCGATGACCCCGTCGGCGGCGGTCGTCATGCGAGGCTCCGGCGGAACTCTTCGAGGTCGGCCAGCAGTCCGGCGGTGGGCAAGGCAGCCGTCGTCAGGGAGACCGTGGGTGCCCCTTCCGGCTCGGGCGGGGTGGCGTGCACCGTGAACTCGTACCCCTCGCCCCCACGGGCGTCGGTCTTCGGGCGGGCGTCGAGCCGGAGCACGGAGCCGGCCTCGACGGTGAACGGCCCGCCGGTGCCCAGCGCGGCCTGCAGACGCTCCGCGAAGTCGTCGACCTCGGCATCGCGAACGCCGGGCAGCTCGAAGCCGCCGTCGGCCTCGAAGCCGTCGTCCAGCACCAGGGCCCACACGTCACCCGGTCCCGCGAACTCCTCCGCCGAGACTCCGGCCTGCTCGGCCGCCGCCCGGACACCCGGGTCCGCCGGGTCGAGCCGCGGACGCACGAGGAGCATGAACGTCGTGTCGCCACCGATGAACAGCCCTGGTCCACCCATTGCGGTACTCACAGTCCGTATTCCTTCCAGCGGCGGTCCACGAGGGCGGCCGTGGCCGGGTCCGACTCGACCATGTCGGGCCAGCCGCCGTCACGGGTGTAGCCCTCCTCGGGGAGCTTCTTCGTGGCGTCGATGCCGGCCTTGCCGCCCCAGAACTGCTGGTACGAGGCGTGGTCGAGGTGGTCGACCGGGCCCTCGACGACGGTGAGGTCCCGGGAGTAGTCGGTGTTGCCCAGCGCCCGCCAGGACACCTCGTGCAGGTCGTGGACGTCGCAGTCCTTGTCCACCACGATGATCAGCTTGGTCAGCGACATCATGTGGGCGCCCCAGATGGCGTGCATGACCTTCTGGGCGTGCTTGGGGTACTTCTTGTCGATCGAGACGATCGCGCAGTTGTGGAAGCCGCCCGACTCCGGCAGGTGGTAGTCCACGATGTCCGGGACGATGATCTTCAGCAGGGGCAGAAAGAAGCGTTCCGTCGCCCGGCCCAGCGGGCCGTCCTCCGTCGGCGGTCGGCCGACCACGATCGACTGAAGGAGCGGCCGCTTCCGCATCGTCACGCAGTCGATCTTCAGCGCGGGGAACGGCTCCTGCGGCGTGTAGAAGCCGGTGTGGTCGCCGAACGGCCCCTCGGGGAGCATCTCCCCGGGCTCCAGCCAGCCCTCGATCACGACCTCGGCGTTGGCCGGCACCTGGAGCGGGACGGTCTTGCAGTCGACCATCTCGATCCGCTTGCCCGCCACGAACCCGGCGAACAGGTACTCGTCGATGTCGCCCGGCAGCGGCGCGGTGGACGCGTAGGTCACGGCCGGAGGGCAGCCGAAGGCGATCGCGACCGGCAGCCGCTCACCCCGCGCGGCGGCGACGGCGTAGTGGTTGCGGCTGTCCTTGTGGATCTGCCAGTGCATGCCGATGGTGCGCTTGTCGTGGCGCTGCAGCCGGTACAGGCCGAGGTTGCGCACGCCCGTCTCCGGGTGCTTGGTGTGCGTCAGGCCCAGGTTGAAGAAGGAGCCGCCGTCCTTGGGCCAGGTGAACAGCGCGGGCAGCGCGTCGAGGTCGACGTCGTCGCCGGTCAGGACGACCTCCTGGACGGGGGCCGCGTCCTGCTTCACCTTCTTCGGCGGCACGTGGACCATCGAGCCGAGCTTGCCGAAGGCCTCGCGGACCCCGATGAAGCCCTGCGGCAGCTCCGGCTTGAGCAGGCCGCCGATCTTCTCGCTGATCTCGCCGTACGACTTCAGGCCGAGGGCCTTCAGCAGGCGGCGGTCGGTGCCGAAGACGTTCATCGCCAGGGGCATGGAGGAGCCCTTGACGTTCTCGAAGAGCAGGGCCGGGCCGCCGGCCTTGTTCACTCTGTCGACGATCTCCCCGACCTCCAGGTACGGGTCGACTTCGGCCTTGATGCGCTTGAGGTCGCCCTCCCGCTCCAGAGCCCGGAGCAGCGAGCGGAGATCGTCGTAAGCCATAGGGGCCAGTATCCGTCACCGACTAACCTGTGGGTGTCACCGGGGCCCCACGCGGGTCCCCCGCCACTGCCGGGGAGTCGGTCCCACACCGTGCTGCGCTATCTGCCGTTCCTGCTGATCATCGCGCTGACCATCTACGCCTTCATCGACTGCCTGAACACCCCCGAGGAGGAGGTCAAGCACCTCCCGAAGGTGGTGTGGGTGCTGATCATCCTGCTCTTCTCGATCGTCGGCCCCGTGGTGTGGCTGTTCGCCGGGCGGCAGCGGTCCGCGGTGGGCGGCGGCGGGGGCAGGGCGCGCCGGACGCAGTGGGTGGCGCCCGACGACAACCCGGAGTTCCTGCGGTCCCTCGGCGAGGACCGGGACCGCGACGACAAGGACCGCAGGGACGGCGGCGACAAGGACGACCGGTCGTCATGACCTGAGCCGGTCAGGTCCCGGCCTTGCCCTTGAGCGTGAACGGCAGGGTCTTCGCGGATCGCGCGCCGTGGACGTACGTCCTGTTCCAGGTCAGGCCCGTCGGCCGGGTGCGGCATGGCGAGCGGCAGGGGCCGCCGCCGCTCTACCGGTGGGAGAACGCCGCGTAGGACGCGCGCAGCTCCGCCCAGCGGGCGTCGGTCCAGTGGGTCCAGTCCGCCGGGTGGCCCTGGAGGGCGCCTTCCAGCAGCTCGAAGTGGTGGTGCCAGCCGGCCAGGGAGTCGAGCCGGTCCTCGTGGCTGCCGGAGCGCTCGTTGAGGAAGCGGATCACGGTGGAGTCGGTGCCGACGGGCTCCAGGTGGAAGCGGATGCGGCCGTGCTCGGTCACCGTGTACTCGGCGATGCGTTCGACGTCCCAGGCGGTGATCCGGCCGGTGACGGTGGTGCCGGTGTTGAGCCAGCGCAGGGTGACGGCCCCGCCGAGCCGCCGCTGGAGGACGTCCGCCGCGGCCAGCCAGCCACGCAGCCCCTCGGCCGTGGTCAGGGCCGGCCACAGGGCCTCGTACGCGCAGGGCAGGTGCACCTCGAAGCGCAGGATCCAGCGGTCCTCGCCCCGGCTCTCGCTGGTGGCATGACTCACAGGAGGCATGCCACCAGCGTGCCACTCCTGCGGCTCAGACGCCCGCGTACGAGTGCTTGCCGCTGAGCAGGATGTTCACGCCGTAGTAGTTCCAGATCCAGCAGGCGAAGGCAAAGAGGGCCAGGTAGGCGGCCTTGCGGCCCTTCCAGCCGGCGGTCGCGCGGGCGTGCAGGTAGCAGGCGTACGCCACCCACGTCACGAAGGACCAGACCTCCTTGGGGTCCCAGCCCCAGTAGCGGCCCCAGGCGTCGCCCGCCCAGATCGCGCCCGCGATGATCGTGAAGGTCCACAGCGGGAAGACGGCCGCGTTGATGCGGTACGAGAACTTGTCGAGGGAGGCCGCCGAGGGCAGCCGCTCCAGGACCGAGCTGCGGAACTTCCCCGGCGTGCGGCCGGCCTCGAGCTGGCTCTCGTAGGAGTCCCGGAAGAGGTAGAGGACCGCGCCCGCGGCACCGATGTAGAAGACGGCGCCGCAGAAGATGGCCGTGGAGACGTGGATCCACAGCCAGTACGAGTGCAGCGCCGGGACCAGCTGGTCGCTGTCGGTGTAGAGCCAGGTGACGGCGATGCCGAGGTCCAGCAGGACGGTGGTGACCAGGAGCAGGCCGAGCCAGCGGACGTTCTTCTTCAGCGCCAGCAGCACGAGGTACGCGCCGACGGCCACCGTGGAGAAGGTGAGCGAGAACTCGTACATGTTGCCCCAGGGGGCACGCTCGACGGACAGCGCCCGGGTGACGACCGAGCCCGCCTCGATGAGGAAGGCCAGCGTGGTCAGCGAGACCGCGATCCGCCCGTACAGGTCGCCCTGGACGGTGCCGCCGGCGGCGCCGGGACCGTCCGGGACGTCGCGGGTGCCGGCCGCGGAGCGGGTGACGACCTTCGGCTTGTCGAGGACGGCGGTGCCGCCGCCCTTGGTGCGCACCTGTACGGCGGGACCCGCCGCGGCGCCGGCCCCGGAGGCGGCGCCGGTCAGCGCGGCGGCGGTGCGGGCGACCTTGCTGCGGCTGCCGAAGGTCCACTCGGCGATGTGCGCGAAGAAGGCGAGCGTGTAGACCGCCATCGACGAATAGACCAGGTAGTTGCTGATCTGGGCCAGGTTCTCGTTGGCCGCGGCTGCGAGCGGCGTCATCCGCGCTCTCCTTCGGGGGATTCTTCGACAGGATCAGGCGCGGTGGGCGCCTGCTGGTGCAGCGTGGCGGCGAGTACCGACAGCTCCTCGGGCACCTTCGCCGACTCGCTGCGGCCCAGGCCCGCCATCTCGACGACGGTCACGCCGTCCTCGCCGGCGACCGCCCGGACCCAGACGCGGCGCCGCTGGACGAACAGCGACGCGGCCAGACCGCCGATGGCGGCGATCGCGCCCGCGAGCGCGAGCCCGCTGCCGGGCTGCTGGGTGATCGAGAAGGTGGCCCAGCGCTCGATGCCCTCGAACTTCACGGTGCCCGCGCCGTCCGGGAGCTCCATGGTCTCGCCCGGCAGCAGCCGCTTCTTGAACAGCTGCCCGTCGGCGTCCTTGAACTCCTTCATCTTGGAGGTGTTCAGCTGGTACACGTTCTGCGGCAGGCCCGAGTCGACGCCCAGGCTGCCGTGGTAGGCGCTGAGCGCCAGGACGGGGAAGTCGGTGTCCGGGAACTGGGAGAGCATCGTGCCCTGGCCGGCGCCGGCGAAGGTCGGCACGAACATGGCGTTGAAGCCGAGCTGCTCCTTCTTGCCGTCCTTGTCGCGGTAGCCGTCGGTGACCTTGATCGCGCCGGAGGAGCTGAGGTTGCCGTCGAAGGGCAGCATCGGCACGGCGTCCTTGTAGACGACCTTGCCGGTGGGGTCGGTCACCGAGATGACGGGCGCGTAGCCGTGGCCGAGGAGGTAGACCTTCGCGCCGTCGACCTCCAGGGGCTTGTTGACCTGGATCTCGCGCTTCTGCGGGGCGCCGTCGGCGCCCTCGCGGAAGGTGACGTACGCCTTGAAGTCGCGCGGGGTGCCCTTCTGCGGGCCGGTCCGCTCGAAGGTCGCGTCGAACCTGTCGAGGGTGAAGGAGAACGGCGGCAGGTCCTCGGAGCTGAAGAAGCTGCCCGACTTGAAGTCGTCGTACTGGGTGAGGGTGTTCGCGAAGCCCTTGCCGCGCAGGACGAGCTTGCCGCCCTCGGACTTCAGCAGCTGGCCCCAGGCGAACGCCACCAGCAGCACGATCAGCGAGATGTGGAAGACCAGGTTGCCGGCCTCGCGCAGGTAGCCCTTCTCGGCGGCGACGGAGCCGCGCCCGGCCTCGGTGCGAAAGCGCCGCCCGGCCAGCAGGGTCTTCGCATGTGCGAGCACCTCGTCGGGGGCGGCGGCGGTGCGCCAGGTGGTGTACGCGGGCATCCGGTCCAGGCGCCGGGGGGCGCCTGGCGGGCGGCCGGTGAGCTGGCCGACGAACTGCCAGGTGCGCGGGACGATGCAGCCGATCAGCGAGATGAACAGCAGCAGGTAGATCGCGGAGAACCACACCGAGCTGTAGACGTCGAAGAGCTGGAGCTTCTCGGCGACCGGGACCCAGAAGGAGTGGTCCTTCTTCCACTGGGCCACCTTCATCGCGTCGACCTGGGTCTGCGGGATGAGGGAGCCGGGGATGGAGCCCAGGGACAGCAGGAAGAGCAGGATCAGCGCGACGCGCATCGAGGTGAGCTGCCGCCAGAACCAGCGGACCCAGCCGAGCACGCCGATGCCGACGGGCCCGCCGGCGTCCTCGGCGGGGGCGGTGGACAGCTGCGCGCCGGCCGCGGCCTCGGCTTCGGCCTCGGCGGATTCGGCGGTCGGGTTCGGCGCGCCGGTCGGCGCCTTGTCGGTCGTACTCATGTCCGTGTCGTCCTCAGATCCCCACCGTGAAGCCTTGGGTCCAGCTCTGCGTGTCGCTGATGATGGTGCTCCACATTCCTGTGACGAGGAGCAGGCCGGTCAGGATCAGCATGCCGCCGCCGATGCGCATCACCCAGGCGTAGTGCTGCTTGACCCAGCCGAATGCGCCGAGCGCCTTGCGGAAGGCGACCGCGGCGGCGATGAAGGGCAGGCCCAGGCCCAGGCAGTAGGCCACCGTCAGCAGTGCGCCGCGGCCGGCGCTGGCCTGGTCGAGGGAGAGCGTGGTGACGGCGGCGAGCGTCGGGCCCATGCAGGGGGTCCAGCCGAGGCCGAAGAGCACGCCCAGCAGGGGCGCGCCGAGCAGGCCGGCCGTGGGCTTGCGGTGGAAGCGGAACTCCCGCATCGTCAGGCCCGGTATGGCCCCCATGAAGAACAGGCCGAGGACGATCACCAGGCCGCCCATGACCCGGGAGATGATCTCCTTGTTGCCCACCAGGGCGTTGCCGAACTGGCCGAACAGGGCGCCGGTGGAGACGAAGACGGCGGTGAAGCCGAGGATGAACAGGCTCGCGCCGGCCACCATCCGGCCGCGGCGGGCCTCGGCGAGGTCGGCGCCGCTGACGCCGGTGACGTACGAGAGGTAGCCGGGGACCAGCGGCAGCACGCACGGCGAGAAGAACGAGACCAGGCCGGCGAGGACCGCGATGGGCAGGGCCAGCAGCAGGGCGCCGTTGAGGACCGTGGTGTTCACGCCGGCCGACTCGGCGGCCAGGGGCAGGAGCGGGGGGACCACGAGGTCACTGCTCCGCGAGCAGCGGGTCGATCATCGAGCGCAGGTGTTCCTCGTCGAGCGCGGCCAGCGTGCGGGCCGCGATCTTCCCCTGCTTGTCGAGGACGATCGTGGAGGGGATGGCGTTCGGGTTCAGCGTGCCCGAGGGGAAGCGGAGCATCAGCTTGCCGTCCGGGTCGTACAGGCTCGGGTAGGAGATCTGGAAGTTCTCCTCGAACGCGGCCGCGTTCTGCTTGGTGTTGTCGCGGGTGTTGATCCCGACGAACGCCACGTCCTTGCCCGCGTCGGCGAGCTCCTTGGAGACCTTCGCGAAGTTCGGGGCCTCGGCGCGGCACGGCGGGCACCAGGAGCCCCACACGTTGAGGACGACGACCTTGCCCTTGAGGGCGGTGGTGTCGAGGGTCTTGCCGTCGACGGTCTCGCCGTCGAGCTTGGGGGCCTCGGTGCGCTCGCCCTTGGCGACGGTGGAGATGCCGCTGGGGCCCGTCACGTAGTTGCCGCCGCCGGAGCCGGACGGCTTGCCGCCGTCGTCGCACGCCGACAGGGTCAGGGCGCATCCGACGGTCGCCGCCGTCAGCAGGAGGGCACGGCCGCCGCGGGTCGAGCGGCGACGGAGGGCGCGGCCAATTCTCATGTGAAAAGTTTCGCATGAGCGATTTGCGGATCTTCCGCGCCCCCCGTCCGGTGTGCTGAGCCCCTGGTCAGGCTGCCGGGCGGCCGAGTCGGCCGGGACGGTCAGGCGCCGAACGCCTTCGACTTGCCCTTGACCGGCTTCGCCCCGGCGAGCAGGTGCGCCGGGACCAGGTCCCGTGCCGGCTCGCTGTAGCCGACCGACACCAGCTTGTCGCCCTGGAACGTGAATGAGGTCAGCGAGGCCAGCGTGCACTGGCGGCGCCGGGGGTCGTGCCACAGCCGGCGCTTCTCCGCGAAGCTGCGCACGATCCAGATCGGCAGCTGGTGGCTGACCGCGACGGCCTCGTGGCCGCGGGCCGCGTCCCGCGCCGCCTCGATCGCGCTCATCATCCGGACGACCTGCTCCACGTACGGCTCGCCCCACGACGGCTTGAACGGGTTCGTCAGGTGCTTCCAGTTGCCGGGCTTGCGCAGGGCGCCGTCGCCGACGCCGAAGGTCTTGCCCTCGAAGACGTTCTCCGCCTCCAGCAGCCGGGCGTCGGTCGCCACGTCCAGGCCGTGGGTCTTGGCGACCGGCGCCGCCGTCTCCTGCGCCCGCTCCAGCGGCGAGGAGACCACGTACGTGATGTCGCGGTCCTGCAGGTGCTCGGCGACCCGGTCCGCCATGCGGCGGCCCAGCTCGGAGAGGTGGTAGCCGGCGCGGCGCCCGTACAGGACCCCGTCGGGGTTGTGCACCTCGCCGTGGCGCATCAGGTGGACGACGGTGATGTCGCTCATGCGGCACCTTCCGGGACGGCCTGCGCGGCGGCGCGGGCGGCGGCGGGCAGCGCGGCCGCGATCCGCTCGACGGCCCGCTCGTCGTGGGCGGTGGAGACGAACCACGACTCGAAGGCCGACGGCGGAAGGTAGACGCCCTGCGACAGCATCGAGTGGAAGAACGCGTTGAAGCGGAAGGCGTCCTGGGTCTTCGCGTCGTCGTAGTTCCGCACCGGCTTGTCGGTGAAGAAGACCGAGAACATGTTGGAGGCGGTCTGCAGCCGGTGGGCGACGCCCTCCTTGGCCAGCGCGTCCGTGAGCAGGCCCTGGATCTGCGCCGACACGGCGTCGACCTTCTCGTACGCGGCCTCGTCGAGCAGGCGCAGCTGCGCCAGGCCCGCGGCGGTCGCGACGGGGTTCCCGGAGAGCGTGCCCGCCTGGTAGACCGGGCCGGCCGGGGCCAGGTGGCCCATCACGTCGGCGCGGCCGCCGAACGCCGCGGCCGGGAAGCCGCCGCCCATGACCTTGCCGAAGGTCATCAGGTCGGGCTTGACGCCGTCGACCCCGTACCAGCCGGCCCGCGAGGTGCGGAAACCGGTCATGACCTCGTCGGAGATGTACAGGGCGCCGTTCTCCCGGCACAGGTCCGCGAGCCCCTGGTTGAAGCCCTCGCCGGGCGTGACGACGCCCATGTTGCCGGGCGCGGCCTCGGTGATCACGCAGGCGATCTCGCCGGGGTGCGCGGCGAAGGCCGCCCGGACCGCTTCGAGGTCGTTGTACGGGAGCACGATCGTGTCGCCGGCCTGCGCGCCGGTGACGCCGGGGGTGTCCGGCAGTGCGAAGGTCGCCAGACCGGAACCGGCGGCGGCCAGGAGCGCGTCCACGTGGCCGTGGTAGCAGCCGGCGAACTTCACGACCTTGGAGCGGCCCGTGAACCCGCGCGCCAGGCGGATCGCGGACATGGTGGCCTCCGTACCGGAGGACACCAGGCGGACCTGCTCGACGGGCTCGATACGGGCGACGATCTCCTCGGCGAGGGCGACCTCGCCCTCGCCGGGCGTGCCGAAGGAGGTGCCGCGGGCGACGGCGGCCTGGATGGCCTCCACCACGGCCGGGTGGGCGTGGCCGAGAATCATCGGCCCCCACGAGCAGACCAGGTCGACGTACTCGCGGCCGTCGGCATCGGTCAGGTACGGACCGGTACCGGACACCATGAACCTGGGCGTACCGCCCACGGCGCGGAACGCGCGCACCGGAGAGTTCACGCCGCCGGGCGTCACGAGGGACGCACGGTCAAAGAGAGTCTGCGAGACTTTGGCTTCATACGGGTACGGGTAGCTCACACGAGCCATGGTCTCATCAGGCCGCGACTGACTTGCGGACGGGCGTTTCACCGCGCCGCCCGCGGGGAGGTCACTGCCATGATGATCAGGCTGCGTGGCGGGGGCCGCGGGGCCGGGGCAGGCAAGACCAGTCGGGTGGAGATATGCAACGCGGTGGTGGACCGGGCGAGGGTACGGACGGCCTCGACCCGCAGCGCGCCCGCGAGGCCCGCGAAGCCCGCCGCCGGGGCAGGCACCGCCGGCGGGCCGCGGACGCGGCCGATCCGGTGCCGGAGACCGAGACGGACGAGGATCCCGGGAGCCTGCTGCCCAAGGGCCGCGGCATGGGCGTGACGTACAAGTACTTCGGCGCCCCCGACGGGGCGACGGCGGCCCGGGTGCCGGTCACGATGCGGCCGGAGGAGCTCGGCGGCGACGAGCTCGGCATGGGCGGCATGTTCACCAAGATCAAGCCGGAGACGATGGCCGCGATGGTCCTCACCGGCATCCAGGGCATACCCCTGCACAAGGTGCCCCCGCTGGAGCTGGTCGTCCTCCACCCGGACTACGCGGTGGTCAAGCTCCCGATGACGGTGGTCGACCCGCTGCGCGACATCGGCGAGGAGTCGGTCGGCGCGGCGGCGTTCATCTGGTCCACGGTCCCGGACCGCAGCGGCCCGCGGGACGCGTTCAACGTCTACCAGCTCCTGCACGAGTGGCAGGACTTCAGCCACCGCCTCCACGAGGCGGGCCACCAGCCGTACTGCCTGGTCTGGCCCTGAGCCCGGGCCGCCACCCCCTGGCCCCCGCCGCGGGGCGGGGGCTCGGCAGGTGTCAGGAGGTCGTCAGGACCAGGCGGCCGCGGGTGCCCGGTTCGGCCAGTTCGGCGTGGGCCTTCGCGGCGTCGGCCAGGGGGAACGTGCGGGCCACCCGCAGGGTGAGGGCGCCCTCGTCGACCAGGGCCGACAGCTCCGCCAGGTGCGCGCCGTCGGCGGCGACCTCCTGCTCGACCACCGTGATCCCGCGCTCGGCGGCCGGGCCGGCGTGCGGGCGCAGGCCCACGTAGACACCGCCGTCGCGGACGAAGCCGAGCGCCTCCTCGCCGAGGACCGCCGCGTCGATCACCCCGTCGACCGGCTCGGCCGGGGCCCCGCCGCGCGGGACGAACGCGGTCGCGCCCAGCGACCGTACGAGCTCCTCGTCCCCCTCGCCGGCCAGGGCCGTCACCGCCAGCCCGGCCCGCGCCGCGAGCTGCACCGCGAGCCCGCCGACGATGCCCGCGGCCCCGGTGACCAGCACCGAGGAGCCCGGCGCCAGGTCCAGCAGCCGCACCGCCCGCCCGGCGGTGAGCCCGCTCAGCGGCAGCGCCGCGGCGGCCGCGGTGTCCGCGGTGGCCGGGGCGGGGGCCAGGGCCGAGGCGTCGAGGACCGCGTACTCGGCGTGCGTGCCGAGCGGCTTGACCGGGCCGTAGTGCAGGCCGATCACCTGCCGGCCCACCGACCAGCCGGTGACCCCTTCGCCGAGCTCGTCGATCTCGCCGGCCACGTCCCAGCCGAGCCCGAGCCGCTGCCCGGCGCCGCCGAAGACGCCCACGCGGACCGCGCCGTCCACCGGGTTGACCCCCGCGGCCCGGACCCGGACCCGGACCTGGCCGGCCCCGGGGCGCGGCACCGGCACCTCGACGATGCGCACCTGCTCGGGGCCGCCGAACTCGTCGACGACGATCGCCTGCATGGTGGGGGTGGTGTTCTCGCTCATGGTCCGTCTCCCGTTTCGTTCGCTCGTTCGTTCGCTCGTTCCTTGTGAGCACTAACTTAGGGAGAGGTACTCTCTTTCCGTAAGTACGTACTTCGGAGTGCGTACCCGACCCGGAAGTGGGTACCCATGGCCACGCTCAGCGCCGCCGCCCGCCGCGAAGAGGCGCGCTACGCCTACGACGCCTTCCTCAAGGAATGCCCCACCAGCCAGCTCCTGGCCCGCATCAGCGACAAGTGGGTCGGCCTGATCGTCAGCGCCCTGGGCAAGGCCGAGGGCGGCTCCATGCGCTACAGCGACCTCGGCCGCAAGATCCCAGGCGTCAGCCAGAAGATGCTGACCCAGACCCTGCGCTCCCTCGAACGCGACGGCCTCGTCACCCGCACCGTCACCGCGACCGTCCCCGTCCGCGTCGACTACCGCCTCACCGAGCTCGGCGCCGGCCTCGGCGCCCTGCTGTACTCGGTGAAGCTGTGGGCCGAGGACCACTTCGACGAGGTCAGCGCCCACCGCGCCGCCTACGACGAAGCCGCCGGGACCGCGTAATTCCCCCGCACCGGCACGCCCCGCAATGGCATGCTGGCAGCGTGAACGGACCCGGCATTCAACTCACCCTCGCCCCCGCACTGCGCCTGTTCGCCCCGCCCAGCAGGCGGGCCGAGCGCGTGCCGACCGCGATCGACGGCGCCTCCAGCCTCGGCCACGTCGTCGAATCGGCCGGGGTCCCGCTCACCGAGGTCGGCCGACTCCTGGTCGACGGCCGCGAGGTGCCCGTCTCGTACGTGCCGCGCGCCGGACAGTCCGTCGAGGTGTACGGCGTCGAGCGCCCGCAGCGCGTCGACGGCGCACCGCTGCGCTTCCTGCTCGACGTCCACCTCGGCACCCTCGCCCGCCGCCTGCGCCTGCTCGGCGTGGACGCCGCGTACGAGAACGAGGACATCGGCGACCCCGCCCTCGCCACCCGCTCCGCCGACGAGCAGCGCGTCCTGCTCTCCCGCGACCGCGGACTGCTGCGCCGCCGGGAGATCTTCGCCGGCGCCTACATCTACAGCGACAACCCCGACGAGCAACTGCGCGACGTCCTGGGCCGCTTCGCACCCGCCCTCGCCCCGTGGACCCGCTGCACCGCCTGCAACGGGGCGCTGCGCGACGCCGACAAGGAAAGCGTCGGCGACCGCCTGGAGAGCGGGACGCACCGCTCGTACGACGTGTTCGCGCAGTGCACGGCGTGCGAGCGGGTCTACTGGCGCGGCGCCCACCACGCCCGCCTGCAGCGCATCGTCAGCGAGGCGGTCGAGGAGTTCGGGGCGGTGGGCAGGCACTAGGCCTGGCGGACATCCCTGTCGGAGCGTCAGAAGGCGTAGCTGTCCCCGGTGTCCAGTGCCAGCACCGCGTGCTGGTTGTTTGACAGGTTCCGGTCGGACGCCCCGCCGTTCCACCAGGTGTCGATCCGGACCACCACCTCCGGGACCGGCTCCTTCAGCGCCAGCAGCAGCCCGATGTGCCGGCCGTACCCGTGCATCGGCAGCGGCCCGGTCTCGCACACCACCTCGCGGGAGCCCACCCGCACACAGCCCGTTGAGAGCTCCTGCCGGTCCGCGAGCTCGGCCGACAGCCGCACCCGTACCGTCGCGTCGGGCAGCGCGGCCGGCCCGTCGTTCTGCGGCACCAGCCACACGCGCAGCTGCCCGCGCTCCAGGGACACCCGCCCGTGGTAGGCCACATCGGCCTCGTCTGGGCCGGGCGCGACCTCCTGCGCGGGCGGCTCCTGCGCGGGCTCGTGCCTGTACCCCTGCGCGGGCGGCTCCTGTGCAAGGGCCGGCCGGCCCTGGACCCCGGCGGTGCCGCCCAGCACCAGCAGGCCCGCCACCACCACACTTCGTACGGCGCAACGGCGCACCGCCACCACCTCCTCCTTCACGCGCGGACGCTAACCGCGCCGGCCCGCGACCGGTCGGACCATCACACGAACGAGGGCAAGCCCTCCCCCAACCGGCCCCTGCGTACCCTTCGCCGCATGCTGATCGCCCGCTCCGCCGCCCTGTTCGCCCTCGCCGCCGTCCTGGAGATCGGCGGCGCCTGGCTCGTCTGGCAGGGCCTGCGCGAACACCGCGGCTGGGCCTGGATCGGCGCCGGCGTGATCGCCCTCGGCCTGTACGGCTTCGTGGCCACGCTCCAGCCCCAGGGCGACTTCGCCCGCGTCCTGGCCGCCTACGGCGGTGTCTTCGTCGCCGGCTCCCTGCTCTGGGGCGTCGTCGCCGACGGCTACCGCCCCGACCGCTGGGACGTCGCCGGCGCTCTCGTCTGCCTCGCCGGAATGGCCGTGATCATGTACGCGCCGCGCGGCCGCTGACCCCGCCTATGCTGGCGAGTACCCGCCGGTACGCACACACGTACCCACGCCCCGCACCCACGCCCGCCAGCGCGCGGCACGACCGCACGAGGAGCCCCCACATGAGCACGGCCACCCGCACCGCCGTAGTCACCGGCGCCAGCAGCGGCATCGGCGCCGCCACCGCCCGGCAGCTCGCGGAGGCCGGCTACCACGTCGTCCTCACCGCCCGCCGCAAGGACCGCATCGAGGCCCTCGCCGCCGAGCTCACCGCCGCCGGGCACTCCGCCGCCGCACACGCCCTCGACGTCACCGACCGGGCCGCGGTCGACGCCCTCGCGGCCTCCCTCGACCGCTGCGACGTCCTGGTCAACAACGCGGGCGGCGCGATCGGCGCCGAGCCGGTGGCCACCGGCGACCCCGCCGACTGGCGCACGATGTACGAGGTCAACGTCATCGGCACCCTCAACGTCACCCAGGCCCTGCTGCCCGCCCTGACCGCCTCCGGCGACGGCACCGTCGTGGTCCTCTCCTCCACCGCCGGACACGCCACGTACGAGGGCGGCGCCGGCTACGTCGCCGCCAAGAACGGCGCCCGCGTCCTGGCCGAGACCCTCCGCCTGGAGATCGTCGGCCAGCCCGTCCGCGTCATCGAGATCGCCCCCGGCATGGTCAAGACCGAGGAGTTCGCCACCACCCGCTTCCGCGGCGACACCGACAAGGCCGCCAAGGTGTACGCGGGCGTGGCCGAGCCGCTGACCGCCGACGACGTGGCCGACACCATCACCTGGGCCGTCACCCGGCCCAGCCACGTCAACATCGACCTCCTCGTGGTCCGCCCCCGGGCCCAGGCCTCGAACACGAAGGTCCACCGCGAGCTGTAAGCCGCCCGCCCCTGTCACGACTGCGGGACGATCCCGGCCGCCTTCAGGTGCGGCATGAGGGCCGCGGGCTTCAGGCCCGCGGCCTTCGCCGCGTCCAGGGCCCGTTGCAGGTCCGCGCCCAGCGTCGGCGTGAAGTGCAGCAGCACGATGTCGCCGGGCTTCAGCTGCGGGGTCGGCGGGGTCCGGTCCCAGGTGGTGAAGTCGTGCGTCCACGTCACCAGCGCCTTCACCCCGCACGCCTTCGCCGCCAGCCGCACGTCGTCGTCCACCGCCCCGTACGGCGGCCGCAGCAGCTTCGGCTCCCGCCCGAACGCGGCGGCGAGCCGCTCCCCCGCCCCGCAGATCTCGGCGTCCTTCCCGGCGGCGTCGAGGGTGGTGAGGTCGGGGTGGTTGACCGTGTGGTTCTCGACGGTGGCCCGCCCCTCGTCGACGAGCCGGGTGAAGTACCCGGTGTCGTACGAGGCCGCGCCGGGCAGCAGGAACATCGACACGGGAACCCGCCGGTCGACGAGGGTCTGCGCGACCGCCGGATCGTGCACCCACCCGTCGTCGACGGTGATGAAGACGACCTTCTCCTGCGTCGGCACGTGCGACACGACGACGGGCAACCCGACCCCGGCCTGCGCCGACCCGGCGGCCCCCAGGCCAAGCGACAACGACGCGAGCGCGGCGAGAAGCACGCGGGATCTCCACATGCCGCCAACCTTGGTCTAGACCATCCTTCGCCGCCAATACCCCGGACTGACAGTGCGGCGCGAAATGCCGCCAAGAGGAGGGCAGTTGGACGGCACCGGCCCCCGGCGGCGCGCGGGTCGCGTCCGTACGGGTGATGCCGAGCGGTTTCCGCACGGGCGGGACTACGCTCCAGGAGCATGAGCCGCGAAAAGGAGGAAGCCATGGCCGTGACACAGCACGAGACGACGATCGCGGAGGCCGCCGATCGCCTCTCCAAGGAGCTTCCCGGACACCGAGTGGAGATCCTCCAGGGAAGGCTCACTGCGACACCACCCGCCGACGGGTCGCACGCCCTCACGTTGAGCGGGCTCACCGAGAGGTTCTACGAGGCCGGGGCCAGGAAGGCCGGACTGCGTTACCTCCAGGGCATCGGCATCTGGCTGCCGACCGGCCCCGCGGACTACGCCATCCCGGATTTCGCACTCGTGAACGCGGACTTCCGCGACTACAAGGGCCGGATGAACTGCTACTCGCCCGACGTCTTCCAGCTGATCGTCGAGGTCACCTCGTCGAACTGGTCGGACGACATCCACATCAAGGTCGGGGCCTACGCCCAGGCCGGCGTGCCCGTGTACATCATCGCCGACCGCCATCACGACGAGGTCGTCCACTGCTCCGACCCGCGCAACGGCACGTACAGCCTGCGCAAGACCTACAAGCGCGGCACCTCCGTCCCCGTCCCCGAACACCTCGGGGTCGCCCTGGAGCTGCCGGTGGACCTTCTCCTGGACGGCGAGGAGAACTGACACCACACGGAGGAGCTCCGGACCGAGACCGGTCCGGAGCTCCTCCGCTCCCCCGAAATCCGCGCCCCGGGCCTCAGCCCTTGACGCAGATGACCTGCTTGAGCTTGGCCACGACCTCGACCAGGTCGGTCTGCTGGTCGATGACCTGCTCGATGGACTTGTACGCGCCCGGGATCTCGTCGACCACACCCGAGTCCTTGCGGCACTCCACGCCCCTGGTCTGCTCCGCCAGGTCCCGCGCCGAGAACCGCTTCTTCGCCGCCGTGCGGCTCATCTTCCGGCCCGCTCCGTGCGAGGCGGAGTTGAAGGACTTCTCGTTGCCGAGCCCCTTCACGATGTACGAACCCGTGCCCATCGAGCCCGGGATGATCCCGTACTCGCCGCCGCCGGCGCGGATCGCGCCCTTGCGGGTGACCAGCAGGTCCATGCCCTCGTAGCGCTCCTCGGCCACGTAGTTGTGGTGGCAGTTGATCTCCTGCGCGAAGGAGACCTTCGCCTTGCGGAACTCCCGCCGGACGACCTCCTTGAACAGGCTCATCATCACCTTGCGGTTGTACTTGGCGTACTCTTGCGCCCAGAAGAGGTCGTTGCGGTACGCCTCCATCTCGGGCGTCGCCGCGAGGAAGACCGCGAGGTCCCGGTCGACCAGGCCCTGGTTGTGGGAGAGCCCCCGGGCCACCCCGATGTGGTGCGAGGCGAGCTCGTTGCCGATGCCCCGGGACCCGGAGTGCAGCATCAGCCAGACCGAACCCGACTCGTCCAAACAGAATTCGATGAAGTGGTTGCCACTTCCGAGCGTTCCGAGCTGCTTCGTGGCACGTTCGTGTCGGAATTTGACCGCATCGGCGAGGTAGTCGAACCGCTGCCACAGGTCCCCGTACCCCGTCGCCCCGAACCCGTACAGCCGCCCCGGATCCACCGCCTCCCGGTGCATCCCCATGCCCACCGGGATCGCCTGCTCGATGCGGGAGCGGAGCTTGGACAGGTCGCCGGGGAGGTCGTTGGCGGTGAGGGAGGTCTTCACCGCCGACATGCCGCAGCCGATGTCGACGCCGACCGCCGCCGGGCAGATCGCGTCCTTCATCGCGATCACCGAGCCGACGGTGGCCCCCTTGCCGTAGTGGACGTCCGGCATCACGGCCAGGCCCTTGATCCACGGGAGGGTCGCGGTGTTGCGGAGCTGCTGCATCGCCTGCTCCTCCACCGACGCCGGATCGGCCCACATCCGGATCGGGACCCGCGCCCCCGGTACCTCTACGTACGACATACGGTCTTAATCCCCCGAAACCCACAGAAAAATCAGAATAGGCAAAAACCCTCGCTCACAGCCCCAAACCAGACAGGGAACCGGCGCCGGCACCAACGTGTGCGATAGACATTGTGTCCAGCCGCGTCCAAAGCGCGGCAACGCATTTTTCCTGACCGCCGACCCCCGGCCGGTCGAAGGGAGCCAGTGGACGTGCAGCGCAAGGCGGCGGTACGGCGAGCCCTGCCGGGCATCGCGATGCTCACCGCGCTCGTGGCCGGCGTGGCCGGCCTGACCGGGTGCACCAGCGGGAACGGCAGCCGGAGCAGCACCGACTCCAAGGCCGGCGACAGCTCCCCCGCGCCCGCCCCGGCCGGGAAGTACCGCAGCCTGCCCGCGCCCTGCAAGGCCGCCGACGCCAAGCGCCTGAAGGCCATGCTCCCGGCCGCGGCCGGCCTCACCGACGAGCAGCGCACGCAGTTGTACGCGGGCACGGCGGACACCTCGTACGACGCCGACCGGCACGTGGGCTGCCGCTGGACCGCGCAGACCCCCGAGGAGACGCGGCTGCTGTCGGTCGGCTTCGAGCGGGTGGTGTCGTACGACCGGACGGCCATGAGCGACGACGACAAGGCGCGCCAGGTCTACGTCCGCCGGCTGACCGATGCGCACCTGCCGTTCCCCGGCCCCACCGCGAGCCCGACCCCGACCCCGGCCCCGGGCGGCGGCACCCCGGCCGCGACCCCGCCCGCGCCGAGCGGGGGCGGCGCCCAGGCGGCCACCCCGCCCGCCGCCGGCGCCGCCACCGCGCCAGCCCCCGGCACCGGCAGCCCCGCGCCCACGCCCGAGCTGGGCTCGCGCGTCCTCGAAGGGCTCGGCAGCGAGGCGTACCTCGAGGACAAGCTGAGTCCGGCCGGCGCCAGCGCCGCGCAGTCGCGGACGGTCAGGGTGGTGTTCCGCACGTCGAACGTCATCGTCACCGTCGAGTACAGCGTGCAGCCCTCGCTGCCCGGCACCGTCCCGCCCGCCACCGAAAACCAGGAGAAGGTGCGGCAGTTGGCGCAGGCGCTCGTCGAGCGGTTCAACGACTGACGCCGGGGCCCGCACGGGCCCCGGCGTGACGGCGCGCACAGCAGGCGCGCGCCGGGTCGGGCTACCGTTGCACGGGTCCCGCAACCGAACAGCGTCCGCACCGCGTCCGTCCACTGAACGCGCCCCACAACGTACTGACTGAAGGAACCATGCACCGATCAGCCTCGCGCCTCACCCGTGTGCTCGCCTGCGCCGCCGTCGTACCGGTGATATTCGCCGCCGCCGGATGCTCGTCCGACTCGGACAAGGGCAAGGGCTCGGGCTCCGACGGCAGCAAGAAGGCCGGCGCGTCGGCGTCCGCCAAGCCGAACGGGAAGTCGTCGGCCCCCCTGGAGAAGGCGGCCTACGCGACGCTCCCCGACCCGTGCAAGGCGCTCCAGGCGAAGACCATCGAGACGATCGTCCCGGAGGCCAAGGAGAAGAACGGCACGGCGACGAAGTCGAACGACCTGACCAGCCGGGCCAGCTGCTCCTGGAACGGGCTGGACGAGGACGGCCTGAAGGGCTCGCAGTACCGCTGGCTGTCGGTCTCGCTGGTCCGCTACGACTCGCACACCTCGCTCGGCAGCGCCAACAAGCGCGCCGAGGACCAGTACAACAAGCAGATCGAGCAGGCGAAGGCCACCGAGGGTGCACAGAACGTGAAGCCCGAGGCGGCCGGCGGGATCGGCGACGCGGGCACCTCGATCGTCTACAGCGTGAAGAAGGACGTGGACTTCTTCAACACGACGATCGTCGCGCGCACCCAGAACGTGGTCGTCACCCTTGACTACAACGGCGCCGCCTACGAGGGCGCGGGCGCTCCTGACCAGGCCAAGCTGCTCGAGGCCGCGATCTCCGCGGCGAAGGAGGTCGTCGGCTCGGTCGACGCCGCCAACCAGCAGCAGAAGCAGCCCGAGGCGTCGGCGTCCCCCTCGCAGCAGTAGGACACGGCGCTACCGGGGGCCTTACTGGAGGCTGACATTCAGTCACCCGTACAGTCACCCGTACGCTGTGCCTGCCGTAGCTCGACAAGGGGAGGGGATCGCGGGTGGCCGCGATGCAGCTGACTCGTACGCACCGGATACTCATCGGCGTCGTGGTCGCGGGTGCCGTGGTCATCGCGGGCATCGGCTTCGCGGGCTCGTACGCCGCCGTGCGCGCGCTGGCCGAGAAGAAGGGCTTCGGCACCTTCTCGCTGGTGTTCCCGATCGGCATCGACGCCGGCATCTGTGTGCTGCTGGCACTGGACCTGCTGCTGACGTGGATCCGGATCCCGTTCCCGCTGCTGCGGCAGACGGCGTGGCTGCTGACCGCGGCGACGATCGCGTTCAACGGCGCGGCCGCCTGGCCGGACCCGCTGGGTGTCGGCATGCACGCCGTGATCCCGGTGCTGTTCGTGGTCGCGGTGGAGGCGGCGCGGCACGCGGTGGGCCGGATCGCGGACATCACCGCGGACCGGCACATGGAGGGCGTGCGGATCACGCGCTGGCTGCTGTCGCCGGTGCCCACGTTCAAGCTGTGGCGCCGGATGAAGCTGTGGGAGCTGCGCTCGTACGAGCAGGCCGTCGGCATGGAGCAGGACCGGCTGATCTACCAGGCGCGGCTCCAGGCCCGGTACGGGCGGGCGTGGCGGCGCAAGGCCCCTGTGGAGGCGCTGATGCCGCTGCGGCTGGCCCGGATCGGCGTACCGCTGTCGCAGACGGCCCCGGAGGGGCTGGCGGCGGCGGGCATCGAGCCGGCGCTGCTGCCGCCGGGGGGAGCGGGGACGGCGGCTTCGGTCGGGGCCTCGGCCTCGGCTTCCGCTCCGGTGCTGGAGGCGGGCGCGGCGGGCCCGGCGGCGCAGGTCCAGGCACAAGCCCAGGTTCAGGCCCAGGCGCAGGCCCAGGTTCAGGCCCAGGCGCAGGCACTGGCGCTGGGGCTCACCCCCGAGCAGGCCAAGGCGCTGGGCCTGACCCCCGAGCAGGCCGCGGCGCAGGCGCAGGCCCTGGCCGCGGCGGCCGGGATGCCCGGTGCGCCGCTCCCGGGGCCGGGCCAGCACACCGCGCCGGCGTTCGCGGTGGAGCCGACCGCCATGCCGGCGGCGCACGACAGCGCCTGGTTCGCCGCGCCGCTGGCCCCGCAGGCCGCGTACGAGGGCGGCTACAACCCGCAGTACGTCGAGGGCCTGGAGCCGACACCGGTGATGCCGCCGTCGGGTCCGGAGCTGCCGCAGGACGAGGCCGTCGTACCGCCGCAGCTGCACCGGCAGGCCCAGGCCGCGCAGGAGGACCAGGCTGGGGCCGGGGCGGAGCCGGAGGTCGTGGACGAGGTGAAGTTCGCCGAGGCCGCGTACGAGGTCTTCCGTGCCTACATCGACGAGTACGGCGGCTTCCCCAACCCGGAGCAGCTGGACATACACCTCGCCGACCGCCTCGGGATCGTGCACCCGCGCAGCGCGTCGACGCTGCGGCGGCTGATGCCGGACCTGAAGCAGCGCTACCAGCGCGACCTGGAGAACGAGCACATCGCGTAACGCAGCACGCCGCAGGCACGCGGCGCGGCGCGGCGCGCACAGCATGCGGAAGGGCCCGCACCCCGAGGGGTGCGGGCCCTTCCGCATGGCCGGGGCCGCTCAGGCGGCTCAGGCGGCGAGCAGCTTGCGCACGCGGTCCGCCCCGACCGCCAGCAGCAGCGTGGGCAGGCGCGGGCCGGTCTCCCGGGTGACGAGCAGGCGGTAGAGCAGCGCGAAGAAGGAACGCTGGGCGACCTTCAGCTCGGGCGTCGGCTTGGCGTCGGGCTCCAGGCCGGCCATCACCTTCGGGACGCCGTAGACGAGGGTGGTGAGCCCGTCCAGCGACCAGTGCGAGTCCAGGCCCTCCAGGAGCAGCTCCAGGGAGCGGCGGCCCTCCTCGTCGAGGGAGGCGAGCAGCTCGGTGTCGGGCTCCTCGCGGACCAGGGTGCGCTGGTCGGCCGGGACCTGGGTGGTGATCCAGTTCTCGGCGCGGTCCAGGCGGGGGCGCACCTCGTCGAGGGAGGTGAGCGGCTGGGTCGGGTCCAGTTCGGTCAGGATGCGCAGGGTCTGCTCGTCGTGGCCGGCGGTGATGTCGACGACGGAGGCGAGGGTGCGGTACGGCAGGGGGCGCGGGGTGCGCGGCAGCTCGTGCGAGGCGACGCGGACGGCGCGGGAGTGCGCGGCGGCGTCGGCGGGGAGCGCGGAGCCGTCGGCGACCTTGGCCTCCAGCTTGTCCCACTCGTCGTAGAGCCGCTGGATCTCCTGGTCGAAGGCGATCTTGAAGCTCTGGTTGGGCTTGCGGCGGGCGTACAGCCAGCGCAGGAGCTGCGGCTCCATGATCTTCAGCGCGTCGCCCGGGGTGGGGACGCCGCCCTTGCTGGAGGACATCTTGGCCATGCCGCTGATGCCGACGAAGGCGTACATGGGGCCGATCGGCTGCTCGGCGCCGAAGAGGTGCACGATCTGCCCGCCGACCTGGAAGGAGGAGCCCGGCGAGGAGTGGTCGACGCCGGAGGGCTCGAAGATCACGCCCTCGTAGGCCCAGCGCATCGGCCAGTCGACCTTCCAGACCAGCTTGCCGCGGTTGAACTCCGACAGCTTGACGGTCTCGGTGAACTCGTCCTCGGTGCAGACGTAGGTCATCTCGGTCGTCTCGTCGTCGTACGAGGTGACCTTGGTGAAGTCCTTGTTGCACTCCCCACAGTACGGCTTGTACGGGAAGTACTCCGAGCCCTCGGCGCTGCCGTCGTCCTCGCTCGCCGCGCCGGAGCCCTCGGCGGCCTCCAGCTCGGCCTCGTCGACCGGCTTCTGCTGGGGCTTCTTGCCCGGCTTCTGCTTGGTGCGGTACTGGGCCAGGACGGCGTCGATGTCGCCGCGGTGCTTCATCGCGTGCAGGACCTGCTCGCGGTAGGCGCCGGCGAGGTACTGCTCGGTCTGGCTGATGGGGTCGTACTCGACGCCCAGCTCGGCCAGGGCCTCGACCATGGCGGCCTTGAAGTGCTCGGCCCAGTTCGGGTACTCGGAGCCCTCGGGGGCGGGCACGGCGGTCAGCGGGCGGCCGATGTGCTGGGCGTGGGACTCCTCGGTGACGCCGGGGATGCCCTTGGGGACCTTGCGGTAGCGGTCGTAGTCGTCCCAGGAGATCACGTGCCGGACCTCGTGGCCGCGGCGGCGGATCTCGTCCGCGACCAGGTGCGGGGTCATGACCTCGCGGAGGTTGCCCAGGTGGATGGGACCGGAGGGGGAGAGTCCGGACGCGACGACGACGGCTTTGCCCGGGGCTCGGCGCTCCGCCTCGGCGATGACCTCGTCCGCGAAACGGGAGACCCAGTCGGTCTCGATGCTGCTCTGGGCGCTCTGAGCCACGACACGTCCTTCTATCTCGAATGCTGCCTTCAGCCATTCTCCCAGACGGAAGCGGGCGCTCCGGGGTTGCCCGCGGACCCCTGCGATCTCGGTGGTTATCCCGGGAAATGAGATGCACGCCCGTGGGATACTCGGCACTTGTCGGAACAACCAAGCACGACCTCACAGGAACGGCAGCTCATGGCCTCGGTCCCTTCCCTCGCTTCTTCGGTCCATCAGCGCGTCGCGGACGCCCTCGCCTCCGCCCTGCCGGAGGCCGGTGCCGCCGACCCGCTGCTGCGACGAAGCGACCGGGCCGACTTCCAGGCCAACGGCATCCTGGCGCTCGCGAAGAAGGCCAAGGCCAACCCGCGCGAGCTGGCCACGACCGTCGTCGGCGGCCTGGACAAGGGCGGGGTGATCGAGGAGATCGAGGTCTCCGGCCCCGGCTTCCTCAACATCACCGTCTCCGACCGGGCGATCATCGAGACCCTGGCGGCGCGGGCCGGCGACGACCGGCTGGGCGTCCCGGTCTCGCCGACGGCCGGCACGACGGTGATCGACTACGCGCAGCCGAACGTGGCGAAGGAGATGCACGTCGGCCACCTGCGGTCGGCGGTCATCGGCGCGGCGATGGTCGAGATCCTGGAGTTCACCGGTGAGACGGTCGTGCGCCGCCACCACATCGGCGACTGGGGCACCCAGTTCGGCATGCTCATCCAGTACCTGATCGAGCACCCGCACGAGCTGGACCACAAGACCGGTACGGACGCCACGGCGGACGTGCAGGCCTCGGGCGAGGAGGCGATGTCCAACCTCAACCGCCTGTACAAGGCCTCGCGGGCGCTGTTCGACGCCGACGAGGAGTTCAAGACGCGGGCCCGGGCCCGGGTCGTGGACCTCCAGGCCGGTGACGAGGAGACGCTGGCGCTGTGGCAGCGGTTCGTCGACGAGTCGAAGATCTACTTCTACTCGGTCTTCAACAAGCTGGACATGGACATCCAGGACCCGGACGTCGTCGGCGAGTCCGGCTACAACGACATGCTGGTCGAGACGTGCCGGCTGCTGGAGGAGTCGGGCGTGGCCGTCCGCTCCAACGGCGCGCTGTGCGTGTTCTTCGACGAGTACAAGGGCCCGGACGGCAACCCGACCCCGCTGATCGTCCAGAAGTCCGACGGCGGCTTCGGGTACGCCGCGACCGACCTCTCGGCGATCCGCGACCGCGTCGGCAACCTGAAGGCCGACACGCTGATCTACGTGGTGGACGCCCGCCAGTCGCTGCACTTCAAGATGGTCTTCGAGACGGCCCGCCGCGCCGGCTGGCTGAACGAGGACACCAAGGCCGTACAGCTGGCCTTCGGCACGGTCCTCGGCAAGGACGGCAAGCCGTTCAAGACCCGCGAGGGCGAGACGGTGCGGCTGGTGGATCTGCTGGACGAGGCCGTCGAGCGGGCGACGGCGGTCGTGCGCGACAAGGCCGACAAGGTGGGTCTGACCGAGGAGGAGATCGTCGAGAACGGGCAGTACGTCGGCATCGGCGCCGTGAAGTACGCGGACCTGTCGACCTCCGCGGCCCGCGACTACAAGTTCGACCTGGACCAGATGGTCTCGCTCAACGGCGACACGTCCGTGTACCTCCAGTACGCGTACGCCCGTATCCGCTCCATCATGCGCAACGCGGGGGACCGCAAGCCGGTCGCCCACCCGGAGCTGGAGCTGGCCCCGGCCGAGCGCGCGCTGGGCCTGCACCTCGACGGCTTCGGCGAGCTGATCGCGGAGGCGGCCGCGGAGTACGCGCCGCACAAGCTGGCCGCGTACCTGTACCAGCTGGCGTCGCTGTACACGACGTTCTACGACCAGTGCCCGGTCGTCCGGCCGGAGCCGGAGCCCGTCGTCGGCGAGAACCGCCTGTTCCTGTGCGACCTGACCGCCCGCACCCTGTCCAAGGGCATGTCCCTGCTCGGCATCCGCACCCCCGAGCGCCTCTGACGCTCCACCGGCTCCACCCGACGGCTCCCGGCGCACCCGCTCCGGGGGCCGTCGCGTTTCCCGGCCGGGGGCCGGGCCGGAGGGCTATCGTGAGAGCGTCCGATCCGAGGAGGAACCGGAAATGACGACCGCGACGCCTGCGTCCGCTCCCGTGCCGCCCATGCCGGAGTACACGCCGAAGGCCCTGCGCGCCGCCATAGCCGCCCACACGCCGGCACTGCTCGCGGACTTCGACGCCGCCTGGCGGCGGCAGATCGCCGATGCCTACGACATTGGCCCCGTCCCGGCGTTCATGGCCCGCTGGTGGGGTGAGTACGCCCTCGCACGGGACCCCGGGCTCCACCGGCACGTCGCCGAGCTCGAAGCGCGGGCCGCCGAAGCCACGGACGCCGATACGGCCCGCAAGCTCCTCGGCGAGGCGTCCCGCATCCACCATGAACTGCGCAGCCTGGAGCCCGGCGAGTGAGCGACGAGTTCACCGGGCCACCGTGGGCCGTGGACTACACCCAGGACGCCGAGAAGTACCGGCTGAGCCTCCCCGACGAACCCCGCGAAGCCCTCCGGGAAGCCGTCTTCGAGCTGCTGACCGCGCGCCGTCCGTACCGCGGGCCCCATGTGGAACCGGCTCGGTCCACGGTCCCGCGGGGCCCGCACATCGCGTACTTCGACAGCAACCGGGGATGGATCCGGTTCGTGTTCCTTCCACGGGTGGCCGAGCCTCAGATCGTGGTCGAGGAGATCTTCTGGCAGTAGTAAGCGCGTCGTGCGTCGGCCGCCCCGCAGCCATGTGACGCGGGACACACCGAACGATTCGGTGGGTCGGGGCCTCTTCTGGGTGTTGTTCGCACGGCACACGACACGAGGGGGCTCCCATGACGGCCATACCGGCGGCACCTACGGCTCGGCCGGCCGCGTTCCGCATCACCGCCATCACCGCACCCATCGGCACCACCGCCCGCCGCCGCGCCGCCGCCGCACTGGCCGGGCTGCTCGCCGCGGACGGGCTCGTGCACCTCTACTGGGCGACCGGCGCGACCTGGCCCGCCGCCGACGAGCGGGACCTGTCGCTGGCCGTCCTCGGCATGGACGTGTCCTTCGCCCCGCCCGTGGTGCTCCCCCTCGCCGCGCTCACCCTCACCGGGGCCGCCGCCGTCCTCGCGCACGGGTACGGCCGCGGCGGCCGGCTCACCCGCCTGGTGACCGGCGCGGTCGCCGCGGGCCTGGCCGTACGGGGCCTTGCCGGCCTGGGGTGGGCGGCCCGGCTCCTCGACAGCCCGCCCGGCCCCTTCCACACCCTGAACCTGCTGCTCTACACCCCCGCCTGCCTCGGCTTCGGCTGGGCCGCCGGCCGCCTCGCGAGAGCCCGGTGAGCGCCCTGACCCCGGCCGACCGCGACCGCGGAGTCGCCCTCGCCCGCGCCGCCCGCGCCGGGAACACCCTCGCGCTGCACGACCTGCTCGACCACCTCGGCCCGTACGTCGCCCGCATCTGCACGCCGATCGCCCTCGCGGACGGCCCGGACGCCACGCAGGAGGCGCTGCTGGCGGTGTTCACGTCGCTGCGGGGCCTGCGCGACCCGGAGACCCTGTACGGGTGGGTGCGCGCGATCGCCGTACGGGAGGCGGTGCGCAGCGCCCGGCGCGCCGCCCGCGCCCGCCCGGCCGAGCTGGCCGACCTGCCCGGGCCCGGCGACCCGCATCTCGCCTCCGACATCGACGACGTCCTGGCCCGGCTCACGCCCGGGCAGCGGGCCGTCCTGGTGCTGCGGGACATCGAGGGCCTGGACGAGGAGTCCGCGGCGGCCCTCCTGGGCGTCCCGGCCGGCACCGCCAAGTCCCGGCTGCACCGGGCCCGTACGAGCTTCCGGAAGGCGTGGTTCTCATGACGTACACCGCTGGCGCGGCGGGCCGCGCGAACCCGGTGGACCCGGGCCCGGACCCGGTGGCCCGGCTTCGGATCATGGCGGCGGGGGTCCGGGGGGCCCGGGTGGTCGAACAGGTCGTTCCGGCTCCGGTGGAGGCCGTCTGGGCGGTGATGTCCGACCTGGAGGGTGAGTTCGGGCGGTTCCAGCCGGACATGCGCAGCCTGCGCGTTCTGCGGGTGGCCGGCGACCGGGTGGAGGCCCTGGCCCGCAGCAAGTACGGCTTCCGCGCCCGCCTGCGCGGGGTGGTCCGGCCGGGGTGGTGCTGGCTGCAGAGCCGCTTCCTGATCATCGGCATGGCGGCGTCCCCGACCCCGGACGGCGGCACCCGCGTGGCCCTGACGGGCGGCGTCCGCGTCCCGGGGCGCGCAGCCGTCGTCCCGGTGGGCACGGCGCGCGAACTGGCGTCCGCGATGGAACGGCTGCGGGAGCGGGTGGCGGCGACCGGGCGCGGGCGCTCGTGAGGGGCCCGGAGGCCCCTCACGGTGTTCGCCCTCTCTTGGCCACTTCCGGGTCAGCTGGTCAGCAGTCAGCTGGTCAGCGGTCAGCTGGTCAGCGGGTATGAGTGCCGGCCGGTTGCCTCGTCGATCTCGCCGTGGGCCTTCTGCAACATCTGGGACGCAAGATCCATCAGCGCCCGCGCGCCGGCGATCTCTTCTCCGACCCTCAGCTGCTCGGGATCGGAGGGGTGGCGCAGGGCGTAGCCGCGCGCTCTCATCTCGGAGCCGTCACCGAGCCTGACCATGGCCGCCGCGGTGGTGCGGTGGCCGTCCTCGGTGAATTCGAGCTCCACATGCCACCCGACCAGTGTGGACATGCTGCATCACCTCCAGGGGTCCGTCACCCTGGTTCCAGGGTGCCCCCGGGGCGGGGGGAGCGCGAGCGGGCGGCCCGGCTGGAGGGCTGGGCGGGAGGGCGGGGAGGGCGGGAGGGGCGGGGTCACGGCCGACCGGGGTCGGGGAGTGTCCGGGGGCGTCCCGGCCGCCCATTGTCCTTCCGGGGTGGGCCGGCCTATCAAGGGCGCTCCTGCGTCGCGTCGCTTCGCGATGGCCTTCGGCCACCCTTGACAGACCGGCCCACCCCGGAATGCCAAAGAGCTGCCGGGAAGCCCCCGAAGGATGGCCAGGGGGAACGATTGAAGGACAGCCCTCGTCAGAGAGGCCGGTCCGGGTCCCGATGTGCGGGATCCTTCCTCCCAGGACCACCACCCCTCCCCGACCCCGGGCATGCGGGAAGCCGAGCCCCAAGGCCCGAAAGAGGGCCCTCTCCGCAGCCGAGGGGCTCCAACCTGCACCAGGCATCAGCGAAATGGCTGCCAGGAGCGGTGCGCGCCCCAAATCGCTACGCGCTCCTCTTTTCTCGGCGTCCGGCCGCCGTCTTGGGCTGGTAGCGCACCAGATCGCTACGCGGTCCCGCGCGTCTCAGCGTCCGACGGCCGTCTGGGGTTGATGGACTGAGCGCATTGCCGGGCCATGGTCGGGAGCGGAAAATGGAGACCAGAGGTATGCCTCAGGAAGGAGCTTCCGATGGCATGGCGAATCGAGGGGACGTATTTCGAGAACTGCAGTTGCAACATGGTGTGCCCCTGCGCAACCTCCGGCTTCTCGGCTCCTGCGGACTACGACCGCTGTCAGGTGGTCCTGGCCTTCCACATCGCTTCCGGTCAGGTCGATGACGTCGACGTGAGCGGCCTGACGGTCGCCGTGGTGGCCGACACCCCGCCGCTCATGAGCGAGGGCAACTGGCGCATGGGCATGTTCATGGACGAGACGGCCTCGCCGGAGCAGGCCGAGGCGCTCGGTGCGGTCTTCTCCGGTCAGCGAGGCGGCCCGATGGAGGCGCTCGCCCCGATGGTCGGCGAGATGCTCGGGCTGGAGACCGCCCGGATCGAATACGTCGATGACGGCCGACGCCACCAGGTGCGGATCGGCGACGCGATCGACATGGAGGTCGAGGACTTCGTCTCCCATCTGGACACGACCGGAAAGGGCGTCAGAGTCAGCGGGGTCGGCTTCCCTGCGGACACCCTCGCGGCCGGGGTCGCGACCAGGTCGCGGGTGAACGCCTTTGGTCTTGCATTCGAAAACGAAGGGAAGAACGCCTTCTCAGCGCCGTTCTCCTGGGCAGCCTGAATGTCGCCTCCCCTCGCTCGGCGTGCGACCACCGAGGGGAGGGTGGTCAGTCGTCGAGGAGGAAGGACAGGGCCTTCTGGAGGTCAGCGGGCTGGTGGTAGTGGAGGCCGGACATTCCCAGGGCGATGGCGGCCTCGACGTTCTCCAGACGATCGTCGATGAACAGGCACCGGGCGGCGGGGACGCCCGCCCGCTCGGCGGCGATCTCGTAGATCGCCCGGTCGGGTTTGGCCACGCCCACGCGGGCGCTGCTGACGACGTGGTCGGCCAGGTCCGCCAGGCCCATCGACTCGAGGTCCCGCTCCAGCTCGAGGGTCGCGTTGGTCACCAGGACCAGCGGCATGTGTCTGCGCGCCCTGCGGAGCAGGGCCACGACAGCCTCGTCGGCCCGGAACGGGGCATCGGCCAGCGCCCGGCCGAGCAACGACGCCCACCCATTCCTCTTTGGAGATCTGGCCCCGCAGGAGCGGCAGGTCGACTTCGGGCGCGAAGGCCACCGTCGCCGTGGCGCCCTCGGCCAGTCCCGCGGCGCGTTCCAGCTCGGCCAGTGGAGCCGTGTCGTAGAAGCGGATCACGTTGTCGAGGTCGCACAGCACCGCGTCGAAGGGCCGGCTCGATATCCGGAAAACCGTCACCGCCCATGTCTAGCACGTCGATTACATCGGCCAGCCGGACCCCAACGCCCCCGGACGACAACGGAATTGGATCGCTGGAGCTCTCACGGCTCGACTAAGGTCCGAGCATGTTCGTTGTCACAGTGACCTATACGGCACCGCTGGAGGTAGTAGACCCGTGGAGGACGGCCCACGGCGACTGGCTAAGAGACCTGATTTCACGGGGAGTTCTCCTGGCGGCCGGGCGCCAAGTTCCTTTGGTGGGTGGCGTCTACCTCGCTGCCGCGATGCCTGCAGAGGACCTCGACCAGATCCTCGCCACCGATCCGTACCTGCTCAACGGTGTTGCCTCGCACAGCGTCGTAGAGTTCGAACCCTTGCTGGTCGGCCCCGGCCTGGAAGCCCTCAAACTCCAGCGGTGATGGGCGCGGCCCAGCGTCTCACCCACAGACGGCCGTCCGACGCTGAGACGCGCGGGACTGCGTCGCGATCTGGTGCGCTACCAGCCCAATACGGCGGCCGGACGCCGAGAAAAGAGGAGCGCGTAGCGATTTGAGGCGCTCCCCGCTCCTGGCGGTCATCTCATTGAAGTCCCGGGCAGGTTGGGCCCTTTGGCCGCGGAGATGGCCCTCACGAGGGCTGTGCAAGGGGCTGTTCCCGCATGCCCGGTGCGGGGCGGGCATGGCACCTCCTCGGGGCCGCTTCCGCCCATGGGACGGGGGAGTGAGGTCTCTGACGAGGGAAGGGGCTGGACTTGACCCCTGGCCATCCTTCGGGGGCTTCCCGGCAGCTCTTTGGCATTGCGGGGTGGGTCGGTCCGTCAAGGGTCGCCGTAGGCGATCGCGTAGCGACGCGACCGCAGGGAGCGCCCTTGACGGGCCGGCCCGCACCGTAAGGACAATGGGCGGCCGGGACGCCCCCGGACACCCTCCGGCGCCGGTCCACCGTGACCCGGTTCGCCGAAGGCACCGCCCAGCAGGGCTGACCCTGCGCCCCCCGCTCCCCCCGCTCCCCCGCCCTTCAGCCCGGGAAGCCAAGGGCCAGGGCGGCAACCACCGGGGCCATGTACACGAGCGGGAAGGGGGCGTGGGCGTACGCGCGGGCCCGCACGACGGTGATGACGGCGCCGGCGAAGTACGCGATGAGCCCGATCGCGGCGAGCAGTCCGATGATCGGCACGGCCAGGCCGACCAGCAGGCCCACGGCGCCGGCGGCCTTGGCCAGGCCGAGCAGGTTCCAGATCTTCCGGGGGACCCCGTACTCGGCCAGCGGCTCGACGACGAACTTGGCCTTGGCGAAGATCGAGGCCCCCGAGAAGCCGGCCATGACAGCGGCGACGACAGTGACGACGGTGGCGGTGGTGGTCATGGGATGTGCTCCTCATCTGCGGGGTCCGTTGTGCTCGTTCACTGGGTTGACCCGCCGCCCCGCACGTGTGTGACAGCCCGCCGAAAAGTTTTTTCAGCGGACCGTCACCCACCTGACGGAGTAGTCCGCCGCCCCGTGAGCCCGCACCCGCCCCCCGCCTACCGTGCACAGCATGGGCACATCGATGCGGCGAGACCGCCCCCGACCCGGAGCCCGCTCCCGCCCGCCCCGACTCCTCGCGCCGGCCCGCCTGGCCCGCCTGGCCCTCCTCCGCTGCCTACGCTGCTGGCGTGCTCCGACCCAAGCCGCCGAGCCCGACGCGGCCGGCGTCTGGCCCCTGCGTTAGTTCTGGATGCGACCACCGGAAAGCCGGCGACCGCGCCCCGGTGCATCGCCCACGATGCCTCTATGAATGAAGACCTGGTGACTTTCCTCAACGCACGGTTGGACGAGGAGGCCGCGCTGGCCCGACGCTGCGATGGCGACGGATGCGGGAAGTGGACCGCTCACGGGCAGACCGTGGACTTCTGCCAAGTGGAGCTCTCCGGGTTCCACCCTGCGATCGCCCTCCACGTGGCGGTGCACGACCCGGCTCGGGTGCTGCGGGAGGTGGAGGCCAAGCGACGCGTTCTGGCCCGCCATGTGCTCAGTCCAGCCGTGCGCGATCCGGAACTCCCGTGGGACAACCGCGATGACTGTCAGTTCGACGGCGATACCTGGCCCTGCGACGACCTGCTCGACCTCGCCTCGCCCTACACCGATCACCCTGACTGCCCCAGGCAAGTTTGAGGCAGCTCCAGGAGCAGGCGACGGCGTCGCCGCGTCCGAGGTCGACTGCGTCGTCGGCTCCAGGACGTCCGGCGCGGCGGGCTGCAGCAGGTCTCCGACTGCCGCTGGCCAGGCGCCCTCAACTCCCGCCATCTGGCCGCCCCGTTGCCGCCGCTCGCCAGCCGCACCCCACCCCCCAACCCCCGAAACCCGACATGCAGAATGATCCGTATGTCGATAGCAAATACCCCAAAAACGGCAACGCTCGACGACGCACCGCTCATCAGCGGCACCCTGGCCCGCGCCTTCGACGACGACCCGATGATGCGCTGGTTCTTCCCTGACGACGCCTCGCGCGAGGCCACCCTCACCCGCTACTTCAGCACCCTCTTCACCCGCCAGTACGGCCTCCACGGCGTCTGCGAACGCACCGACGCCTCGGCCGCGTTCTGGGTGCCGCCGGAGGCGCAGGCCAAGGCCGTGCCCGACGCGGAGACCATCCAGCAGCTGATGGACATCCTCGGCGACCGCGCCCTGCTGTTCCGGGACGCCGTCGGGGAGGCCGCCCAGCACACGCCCCAGGAGCCGCACTGGTACCTGGCTCTGATCGGCGCCGACCCGGCCGCCCAGGGCCAGGGCCACGGCGCGGCCCTGCTGCGCTCGGGCCTGGCCAAGGCCGATGCGGCGGGCCTGCCCGCCTACCTGGAGTCCTCCAAGCCGGAGAACCTGCCCTTCTACGAGCACTTCGGATTCGCCGTGCGCAAGGAGGTGCAGCTCCCGGGCGGCGGTCCGGTGCTGTGGGGCATGTGGCGCGAGCCGCGCCGCCCGGCCGACGCCGCCTGAGCCGCCCAGGCCCGTCCGGGTCGGGCTCAGTACCGGCTTCGAGTGGTGCAGTCCGCCCGCCGCCCTGGTGTGACGATCAGGGCCGCGGGCGGCAGCGACCGCCCGCGCTCAGGCGCATCACGACACGTCGTGACGGACACCGCGCCCATCCCACCAAGCGGTGACCTCGGGCCTGACCGGCGGGAGGGCCCAGGGTTCGAGCGTGCCGTCACAGAGCTCAGCCAGGAACTGCACCATCCCGCCCTCGTAGTGCCACCAGGGCCCGTTGCGCGAGCAGACGGTGACCAGCCACTCCTCCGGGCCGCCTGCGCCGGTACTCCACAGGAAGTCGTCCCCCTCCATGGACTCTCCCCAGGAGAGCAGACTCCCCGGCGCCACCTCCGCCGGGACCAGTCCGCCGTCGGCATAGGAGCCCACCGCTCCCGCTCCTCACGCGACCTTCGGGCCCAGTCGGTCTCCTCCTCCGGCCCGGGGAGGAAGACGCCCATGAAGTCGTCGAGCTCGAACGCGGGATACAGCTCGCAGAGGCGCCTGTAATCGGCGGGCAGGGTGGTCCCGACAGCCTCTGCCGCGGTCAAGTCGTACGTGGCAGGCTCACGCCGACGGTGCTCCACCAGCTCTGTCATGGCCACACCCTGCCATGGCGCTCCGACAAACACACAGGTCAGCGCGATGCCCCAAGGCCAAGGCTCAATGCGCCGGCCCCCCGGCCCCCTCCGACATCGCCCGCAGCCTCCCGCGCAGGCTGTCCAGCAGGACCCGCGCCGCCGGGCTCGCCGGGCCGGTGGAGCGCCAGGCGAGGGCGATGCGGGCGCGGATGCCGGGCCGGACGATGGGCAGGGCCCGCAGAGGCCCGTCGAAGGCCGAGCCGGCTCCGCCCCCGCCTCCGCCCTCCCCGCCCGGCAGCACCGCCACCCCCAGCCCCCGGGCCGCCAGCTGCGCCAACACGTGCGGCGCAGCCGCCTCGAAGGCGACCCGCGGCCGGAATCCCACCCGCCCGCAGGCCCGCTCCAGCGCCGCCCGCACCCCCGTGCCGCGCGGCAGGCAGATCAGCGCCCGGTCGCGCAGCTCGGCCAGCGGGACCCCCGCACCGGGGTCGGCCCGGTCGAAGAGCGGGTCCCCGGCCGCCGCAACCACAGCCAGCGGTACGTCGATCACCGTCTCGAAGGTCAGCCCGGGCGGCGGCTCCTCCTCGGTCGGCCCGAGGAGCGCGATGTCGAGCTCACCGGCCAGCAGCGCGGCCTGCATCCGCTCCGACGCATCCTCGGTGAGGGCGATCTCCAGCGCCGGATGCGCATCGTGGAAGTCCGCCAGGAAGGAGGCGATGTCGAAGGCGTGCCCCGTGGCCCCGGAGACCAGCCCCAGCGAGACCCGGCCGCGCAGCAGCCCCGTGTACGCGTCCGCCGTCTCCCGCACCGCGTCCGCGGCGGCCAGCGCCGCCCGGGCGTAGGGCAGGACGGCCCGGCCCGTCTCGGTCAGGGTCACCGACCGGTGCGAACGGTCGAGCAGCGGCTGCCCCAACTCCTTCTCCAACTGCCGTATCTGAGCGCTCAGACCGGGTTGGGCCAGATGCAGCCGCGCGGCCGCACGCGTGAAGCCGCCCTCCTCGACGACGGTGACGAAGTAGCGCAGCTGCCGGAGTTCCATAACCACCGATGCTAGGTGGCAGCAGAACCATCTATTGGCCATATGAATCAGCCACCCGCAGGCTTGATCACATGCAAAGCGTGACGGATTCCAGGGACCAACGGCCCGGCGTCACGGCGGCCATCGCCGCCGAACGCCGTGAGCTGGCCGACCTCTTCGACGCCCTCCCGGCCGACGACTGGAACGCCCCCAGCCTGTGCGCGGGCTGGACCGTCCGCGAGGTCGTCGCCCACATGTCGATGGGCTTCCGGCTCTCCCTCCCCGCCACCCTGGGCGAACTGCTCAAGGCCCGCGGCAGCCTCCACCGCATGACCGACCGCGTCGCCCGCCGTGACGCCGCCGCCCACACCACCGCCCAGCTCAGCGCCTACCTCCGCGACAACGCCCACCACCCGTGGACCCCGCCGGTCGGCGGGCTCCCGGCCGCCCTCGGCCACGACGTCGTCCACGGCCTGGACGTCACCACCGCCCTCGGGCTCGACCGGCGCGTCCCCGAGGACCGGCTGCGCATCCTGCTCGACGACATCAAGCCGCGCGGCCTGAAGTTCTTCGGCGTCGACCTCACCGGCGTGCGCCTGTGCGCCGAGGACACGGACTGGTCGTACGGGTCCGGGGCGGCGCCCGTGTACGGAGCCGCCCAAGACCTCCTCCTGCTCGCCTTCGGCCGCCGCCTGCCGCCCGGCCGCCTCCGCGGCGACGCGGCCGGCCGCTTCACCGCCGAGCGGGGGTGACGGCCGTGCGCTCCCGCCCCCGCACCCTCCTTGGCCTCGCCCTCTTCTCCACGGGCCTGCTGGCCGGCGCCTTCGGCTACGGCGCCGCCAACCTGGTCCCGACCTTCAACGCCGTGCCGATCGAGATGCGGCTCGACTTCCACGCCGAGCTGATGAAGATGAACGGCATCACCATGCAAGCCACGATGGCGGCCTCGGCCCTGAGCACCCTCGCCCTGGCCGCCTCGGTACGCGGCCGGGCGCGCCGCCTGGCCGGGGCGGCGGGGCTGCTCGCGGTGACCTCGTTCCTGATCACGCGGTTCGGGAACGTCCCGATCAACGGCCGCATCAAGCAGTGGGCCGCCACCGCACCGCCGCCCGGCTACGAGGAGGTCCTGCGCCGCTGGGAACTCTTCAACGACGCCCGCACCGCCACCGCCGCCCTTGCCTTCGGGCTGCTCATCGTGCTCGCCCTCGGGCGGTCATCCGGCGAACTCGCACCACACCACCTTTCCCGGTACGCGCAGCCCGACGCCCCAGCGGTCGGCGACCGCCGCGACCAGTAGCAGACCCCGCCCGCCGGCCGCGTCCGCGTCCCGGTCCCCGATGCGGGGGCGGCCGCCCCCGCTGTCGTGCACCTCGATGCGGACCGCCCCGTCGAAGCGGAGCAGCCGCAGGAGGTATCCCCGGCCGGGCGGCACGCCGTGCAGGAGGGCATTGGTGGCCAGCTCGCTCACGCAGAGCGACATGTCGTCGAGGCGTGATGTGACACCCCACGCGTGCAGTGTCACTGCCGTGAACTCCCTGGCTGCCGCCACTGTTTGGACAGTCCGGGGATACAAACGCTCCCGCAGCAGGGCGGGTTGAATATCGACGTTCACGGGACGATCGTCGCGGTGCGTGATTAACGTGAGGGAGTCGACCCACTCGTACTCTCCGCTGAGTACGGGTTGGTACGGCTATCTCTCGTGCTCAGGTGGGGAGTTCGGATTCATGCCACCAAGGAAGCGGCCTCGGCCCAACGCGACAGCAATGAAGATGGTCGGTGACCAAGTCGCCACCGGCCGCACCGCCAAAGGACTGACACAGCGCGCACTCGCCGAAAAGGCGATCGTGGACATCGAGACGCTGGCCTCGATCGAGCAGGGCAGGCGGGTCCTGATGCCCGATGTCGCCGAGCGCCTGGACCGGATCCTGGGCCTGCCGGGGCTCCTCACCGTCGCCGCCAACCGGCTGCCGGAGGTCGACATGATCCCGGCCTGGGCCGAGGAGTACATGGAGCGGGAGGCCGAGGCGCTGGCCCTCTCCTGGTTCGACACCTTGGCCGTACCCGGACTGCTTCAGACGGAGGAGTACGCCCGCGCAGTGCTCAGCTGCCGTGTGCCGTTCATCGGTGAGGAGAAGATCGAGCTTCAGACCGCCCGACGCATGAAGCGCCAGGAGATCCTGCGCCGCCCGATCCCGCCCACCCTCAGCTTCGTGATCTGCGAGGGGGCCCTTCGCGACCGGATCGGCGGGGACGAGGTGTACCGGGAGCAGCTTCGGCACCTGCGGGCCTGCGCCGACCGCCCGGCCATCTCCATCCAGGTACTGCCACTGGGCATCACCGCGCACGCAGGCCTCGATGGCCCGTTCACCTTGCTGGAAACACCCGAGCATCAGCTCCTCGCGTACTCGGAGACCCAGCGCGGCAGCATCCTCGTACGTGACCCGAACGAGGTCAGCATCCTCTCGCAGAAGTATGCGATGCTGCGGTCACAGGCCCTCAACTTCGTCGAGACGAAGGACCTGTTGGACCGGTTGCTAGGAGAGCTATGAGCACCGCACTGAATTGGTTCAAGTCCAGCTACAGCGGCAGCGAGGGCGGCCAGTGCCTGGAAGTGGCCATCACCTGGCGGAAGTCGTCGCACAGCGGCAGTGAAGGCGGCGACTGCGTAGAGGTGGCAGCCTGCCCGTACGCCGACAAGATCCACGTCCGGGACTCCAAGGTCCCCGACGGCCCCACCCTCACCCTCGCGCCCGCGAGCTGGGCGCGGCTGACCGGCTGGGTCGGCGTCTGAGCGCAGACCCCGCCTGACCAGGGCCGCCACCCCACCCGGGGGCGGCCCTTCCCCATGTCCGGCCCCGGCGCCCCCGGGCCGCCCCCGCCCCGGTGCCACAGTCCTCTCGCGTAACAGCGCAGGCAGCGCAGTCGGCGCCGGAAGGAGAGGGATGAGCAGGGCCAGACAGAGGGGCGGCGGCGCATGGTGAGCCCGAGCCCCCGCAGCCAAGCCCGACGACACCCCCGCCCGCGCCGGCACCGACCGCGGCCTCGGGGACACCGGGAACGAGCCGCACAACGCCACCGTCCGGCGAAGCCATGGGCAGCGCCGCAACACAGGAAGCCTCCGCCCCCTCCCCCGGGGGAGGCGGAGGCTTCCCCATGTGCTCCCGCCATTGTGGCGCGCAAGGGGCAGAACTGAAACGAATTTCTAGAAAATCATTCGGGCCTGAGGGAGCGCCAGATCACATCGGGCAGAAGCCGCGCCGCCTCGTCCAGGTCCAGCTCGTACGTACTGGACAGCCAGCGCCGGGCCGCCTCCGCGACCGGCCCCATGACCATGACCTCGACCAGCGGCCCGGGCAGCGGGACGATCTCCCCCTTCGCCATCCGCGAGCCCATCCACCCGAGTATCCCGGCGAGTTGCTCCTCGCGCGCCGCGCGGATCTCCTCGGCGTGGACGGCGAGGTAGCCGGAGTACGCCGAGGCGTGCAGGAAGAGGGCGGCGTCCCGCTGCTCCCGGGTGAACTTCAAGTAGGCGCCCACCAGCGCCTTCACCCCGGTACGGGCGGTGCGGGCCCGAGTGACGGCGGCCGTCAGGTCGGCGAACAGCCGCCCCATACAGCGCGTGTACAGGGCGGCGGCGAGCCCGTCGAAACTGCCGAAGTGGTGGTACAGACTCCCGAGGCTGACGCCGCTGGAAGCCGTAACCGCATTGACGGTGAAGCCCTGTTGGCCGGATTCGGCGTACACGCGCAAGGCGGCGGCCAGAAGGAGTTCCACGGTGGCCTCGCCACGCTGCTGCTTCGCCATGCGGTCAGCCTAGAGCAGCATGAAAGCGGCGAACCCTGCCAGACCCTCCCGGACCCTGCCGGATCCGGCCAACGGGACTGCTACCGGGCCCGGTTGAGCCAGCCGGCGACCTCGGTCGCCCAGTACGTGAGGATGGTGTCCGCGCCGGCCCGCTTGATGCCGGTCAGGGTCTCCAGGATGGCCCGGTCCCGCTCCACCCAGCCCTTCTCGGCGGCCGCCTCGATCATCGCGTATTCGCCGGAGATCTGGTACGCCGCCACCGGCACGTCCACGGCCTGCGCGACGCGGTAGAGGATGTCCAGGTAGGGGCCGGCCGGCTTGACCATCACCATGTCGGCGCCCTCCTCCAGGTCGAGCGCGAGCTCGCGCAGCGACTCGCGGGCGTTCGCCGGGTCCTGCTGGTACGTCTTGCGGTCGCCCTGGAGGCTGGAGGCGACGGCCTCGCGGAACGGGCCGTAGAACGCGGACGAATACTTCGCCGTGTAGGCGAGGATGGACACGTCCTCGTGCCCGGTCTCGTCGAGGGCGTCGCGGATGACGCCGACCTGGCCGTCCATCATGCCGCTGGGGCCGACGACGTGTACCCCCGCATCGGCCTGCACCTGAGCCATCTCGGCGTACCGCTCGAGGGTGGCGTCGTTGTCGACCCGCCCCTGGGCATCAAGCACGCCGCAGTGGCCGTGGTCGGTGTACTCGTCCAGACACAGGTCGGACATGATGACGAGGTCGTCGCCGACCTCCGCCTTCACGTCGCGGATGGCGACCTGGAGGATCCCGTCGGGCTCGGTGCCCGCCGTACCCAGCGCGTCCTTGTTCTCGTCGGCCGGGACACCGAACAGCATGATCCCCGCCACGCCCGCCTCGACGGCCTCGACGGCGGCCTTGCGGAGCGTGTCCCGGGTGTGCTGGACCACGCCCGGCATGGCGGAGATCGCCAGCGGCTCGGTGATCCCCTCCCGGACGAACGCCGGGAGGATCAGGTCCGAGGGGTGCAGCCGGGTCTCCGCGACCATGCGGCGCATGGCCGGGGTGGTACGCAGGCGGCGGGGCCGCGAGCCGGGGAAGGATCCGTACGCGCTCATCTTTGGTCGCCTCTTCGAGCTTCGACAGCAGTCCCCCCAAGCCTAGGCCCTGGCCGGGCGCCGACCGGGGGCGGGCACGGCCCGACGGCCGGCCTACGGCAGGTCGAGCAGAGCCGAGAAGAAGAGCGTGCTCAGCACAACCGTCCCCGGAGCGGCAAGGGCGAGCAGGGCACGGCGGACGGCGTTGCCCCGCCGCCACGGCAGGACCCAGCAGGCCGCGAGCAGGACGAAGGCGAGTACGAGGCCGCCCAGGAACAGCGGCCAGGCGATCTCGAAGCTCGCGTCGAAGGCGCTGGCCTCCTGCTCGTCACAGGAGTCGCAGCCCATCGGCGACATCCCCGCGTAGAAGAACGCCAGGAGGCCCATCGGCACGGTCAGCAGGGTGGAGAGCAGCGGCGCCACGAAGGCCCACTCGTCGTGGCTGTCCGGCGTACCCGGGGCGGCGTTCTCGGTCATGGGTCCACTGAACCGCGGCGGTGGGCGCGCGGGCATCCGCCCAGGTACTCAACTCCCGCCTGGGCACGCCCCGCACGACCCAGCCCTCCGAAGCCGAGGTCCGGCATTCCCAACCCCGCGGGCCTTCGAAGCCGAGGTCCGGCAAAAGTTCCTTGGGGCGCCGCCCCAAACCCCGCGCCTCAAACGCCGGCGGGGCTGAAAATGCCCACCCCCCGCGGCGAAAGCGAGAGGCGGGCCTTCGAAGCCGGGGTCCGGCAAAACCAGCCCCGCCGGCGCTTGAGGCGCGGGTCCGGGCGGAGCCCGGTGCCCGGCGGAGCCGGGTTTCCCCGGGGGAGCCCCACCTTCGCCGGGCGCCCCGGGACTACGTGGTGCGGCGGCGGCGGGCGCCCGGGCGGCGTTCGCTCGGGCGGGAGACCGACTCGCCGGCCTCCTTCGCGGCCTCGCGGCGGGCCGCACCGTACTCGGCCAGGGCCTCGGCCAGCTTGCTCACGCTCGGCTCCGGCGAGAGGACGTCCACGCGGAGGCCGTGTTCCTCCGCCGTCTTCGCCGTGGCCGGGCCGATGCACGCGATCACCGTCACGTTGTGCGGCTTGCCCGCGATGCCGACGAGGTTTCGGACCGTCGAGCTCGACGTGAAGAGCACCGCGTCGAAGCCGCCGCCCTTGATCGCCTCGCGCGTGTCCGCCGGCGGCGGCGACGCCCGTACGGTCCGGTAGGCCGTGACGTCGTCGACCTCCCAGCCCAGCTCTATCAGGCCCGCGACCAGCGTCTCGGTCGCGATGTCGGCCCGCGGCAGGAAGACGCGGTCGATCGGGTCGAAGACCGGGTCGTACGGCGGCCAGTCCTCCAGCAGCCCGGCCGCGGACTGCTCACCGCTCGGGACGAGATCCGGCTTCACGCCGAACTCCACCAGCGCCGCCGCGGTCTGCTCGCCCACCGCGGCCACCTTGATGCCCGCGAAGGCCCGGGCGTCGAGCCCGTACTCCTCGAACTTCTCGCGGACCGCCTTGACCGCGTTCACCGAGGTGAAGGCGATCCACTCGTACCGGCCCGTCACCAGGCCCTTGACCGCGCGCTCCATCTGCTGCGGCGTACGCGGCGGCTCCACGGCGATGGTCGGCACCTCGTGCGGGACCGCGCCGTACGAACGCAGCTGGTCGGAGAGCGAGGCGGCCTGCTCCTTGGTGCGCGGCACGAGCACCCGCCACCCGAACAGCGGCTTCGACTCGAACCAGGCCAGCTCCTCGCGCCGTCCGGCCGCAGCCCCCTGCTCGCCGACCACGGCTATCACGGGGCGGGCGCCCTCGGGCGAGGGCAGGACCTTGCCCTGCTTGAAGACCTGGGCGATGGTGCCGAGCGTGGCGTTCCACGTCCGCTGCCGCGTCGTCGTACCGGCGACCGTCACGGTCAGCGGCGTGTCGGCGGCGCGCCCGGCGGCGACCAGCTCCGCGCACGCGCCCGGCACGGTCTCCAGCGTCGCGGAGACGACCACGACGCCCGTGCTCGCACCGACCTCGCTCCAGCACCGCGCCGAAGCGGTCCGCGCGTCGACGAAGCGGACGTCCGCGCCCTGCTCGCCGCGCAGCGGCACACCCGCGTACGCGGGCACGCCGACGGCGGTCGCGACACCCGGCACCACCTCGAAGGGGATGCCCTCGTTCGCGCAGTCGAGCATCTCGGACGCGGCGTTCCCGTCGAGCCCGGGGTCGCCGGTGACGGCACGCACGACCCGCCTGCCGGACCGCGCGGCCTCCATGACAAGATTGCTCGCATCCCGGATCACCGGAACACCGGCGGCCGCTGACACCTCGTCAGCGATCGTCAGCTGCGGCGTGTCCACTCCCGCACGCGTGTGCGTGCGTACGACCTCGAGCACCTCGGGCTCCGCGATCAGTACGTCCGCGGCGGCGAGCGCCTCGACGGCCCGCAGCGTCAGCAGACCCGGGTCACCGGGCCCGGCACCGAGGAAGGTGACGTGCCCGTGCCCGGTGGCGGCGACCGGAAGAGCGGAGGTGGTGGTCGGACGTGAGGGGTTCAAAGCGATCGCTCCCCCATCAGACCGGCCGCGCCCTTGGCCAGCATCTCGTCCGCGAGTTCGCGGCCGAGCGCCATGGCCTCGTCGTACGACTGGGGCACGGGACCGGTGGTGGACAGCTGCACGAGCGTCGCGCCGTCGAGGGTTCCGACGACGCCGCGCAGGCGCATTTCATTGACAATCTGGCCGTCGGCCAGGAGATCGGCCAGCGCGCCCACGGGCGCACTGCAGCCTGCCTCCAGGGCGGCGAGCAGGGAGCGCTCGGCGGTCACGGCGGCCCGGGTGTGCGGGTCGTCGAGCTGCCCGAGCGCCGCGACGAGGTCTTCGTCGGAGGCGAGGCACTCGACGGCCAGGGCGCCCTGACCGGGAGCGGGCAGCACGTTGTCGACCGACAGGTAGTCGGTGACCTCGTCGCTGCGGCCGATCCGGTTCAGTCCGGCGGCGGCGAGCACGACGGCGTCGAGTTCACCGTCGCGCACGTAGCCGATCCGGGTGTCGACGTTCCCCCGGATGGCGACGGTCTCGATGCGCTTGCCGAGGGCGCGCGCGTAGTGGTGCAGCTGCGCCGTGCGGCGCGGCGAACCGGTGCCGATGCGGGCGCCGTCGGGCAGCTGCTCGAAGGTCAGGCCGTCGCGGGCGACGAGCGCGTCGCGCGGGTCCTCGCGCAGCGGCATGGCCGCGATCACGAGCTCTTCGGGCTGCGCGGTCGGCAGGTCCTTCAGCGAGTGCACGGCGAAGTCGACCTCGCCGCGCAGCAGCGCCTCGCGCAGGGCGGTGACGAACACACCGGTGCCGCCGATCTGTGCGAGGTTCTCGCGGGAGACGTCGCCGTAAGTGGTGATCTCCACGAGCTCGACGGGCCGGCCGGTGACGGCGCGGACCGCGTCGGCGACGTGCCCGGACTGGGACATCGCCAGCTTGCTGCGCCGCGTGCCGAGCCGGAGGGGCTGGTCGGAACGTGAATTCATGAGGCCCGTCCTGAGTCGTGATCCTGGTCGGCCCGGCTGACGGAGGCCACCGTCTGCGGGTCGAGGTCGAAGAGTTCGCGCAGCGCTTCGGCATAGCCGGCGCCGCCGGGCTCGCTGGCGAGCTGCTTGACGCGCACGGTGGGCGCGTGGAGCAGCTTGTCCACCACGCGCCGTACGGTCTGGGTGACCTCGGCGCGCTGCCGCTGGTCGAGTTCGGGCAGGCGGCCGTCGAGGCGGGCGACCTCCATGGCGACGACCTCGGCGGCCATCGCGCGCAGGGCGACGACGGTCGGCGTGATGTGGGCGGCGCGCTGGGCGGCACCGAAGGCGGCCACCTCGTCGGCGACTATCCCGCGTACGGCGTCCACGTCGGCGGCCATCGGCGCGTCGGCGGAGGCCTCCGCGAGGGACTCGATGTCGACGAGGCGCACGCCGGGGATCCGGTGCGCGGCGGCGTCGATGTCGCGCGGCATGGCCAGGTCCAGCAGGGCCAGGCGTACGGGCGCGCCGTCGGCCCGGCCGCGGGTGCCGGCGGCGGTGTCCTTGCGGGGCTGGCGGTGGGCGGCGGCCTCGCCCTGGTCGGCCCAGGTGCCGTGCAGTTCCAGGGAGGTGGCGTCGACCCCGGTGAGCGCGGCGCGGCCGGCGGCGGTGGTCGCGGGGGCCGGAACGTCCACGGGGCAGCCGTCACCGGCGGCGACGGTGGCGCTGATGGTGCGGGCGCCGCCCAGGTCGGCGAGGCGCCCGCCGGCGGCGGCCACCGCGGCGAGCCGTGCGACGACCTCGGGGTCGAGCCCGTCGAGCGCGGGCCCGGCGGCAGCGGCGTCGGATGCTGCGGCCGCGGCGGCCGATTCCTCGGCGACCGCGCCGTCCACGGCCGCGGCGATCTCGTCACCGGTCAGCACCAGTCCGGTGGCGCCCGTACAGGAGACGACGACGTCGACTCGTGTCAGCTCGTCGGCGACACCGGCCATGGGCACGGCGCGGGCGGCCACCCCTGTGCCTGAGGCAACCAGAATCTCGACCAAACGGTCCGCGCGCTCGGCGGTCCGGTTCGCCACGACGACCTCGGCGACGCCGACGCGCGCCAGGGTGGCGGCGGCCAGCGAGGACATGGAGCCGGCTCCGATCACCAGCGCCCGCTTGCCCGCGGCCCAGGACTCCACCGGCTCGCGCCCGGCGGTCAGCTGCTCCAGGCCGAAGGTGACGAGCGACTGCCCGGCCCGGTCGATGCCGGTCTCGGAGTGCGCCCGCTTGCCGACGCGAAGCGCCTGCTGGAACAGGTCGTTGAGCAGCCGGCCGGCGGTGTGGAGCTCCTGGCCCAGGGCCAGGGTGTCCTTGATCTGGCCGAGGATCTGGCCCTCGCCGACGACCATCGAGTCCAGGCCGCAGGCCACCGAGAAGAGGTGGTGGACGGCGCGGTCCTCGTAGTGCACGTACAGATAGGGAGTGAGCTCCTCCAGAGCCACTCCGCTGTGCTGGGCCAGCAGCGTGGAGAGTTCGGCGACACCGGCGTGGAACTTGTCCACGTCCGCGTACAGCTCGATGCGGTTGCACGTGGCGAGCACCGCCGCCTCCGTCGCCGGCTCGGCGGCGAGGGTGTCGTGCAGCAGCTTGACCTTGGCGTCCGCGGACAGGGAGGCGCGCTCCAGCACGCTCACCGGCGCGCTGCGGTGGCTCAGGCCTACGACGAGCAGGCTCATGCCGGCATCACCGCCGGGACGTCGCCCTCGGGGCCGTTCTTGCGGGGGCCGGCGGCCGGGGGCAGCACGGCGGCGGCCGGAGCCGCACCGGCGCCCGCGCCCGCACCGGAGCCGGAGGCGGCACCGGGCGAGGAGCCCTCGGCGGGGGCGGTCTCGCCGGAACCGGCGGGCGCCGCCGTGTCCTCGCCGGCCTTGCGCTGCTCGTGGAAGGCCAGGATCTGCAGCTCGATCGACAGGTCGACCTTGCGCACGTCGACGCCGTCCGGGACGGACAGCACGGTCGGCGCGAAGTTCAGGATGGAGGTGACGCCCGCGGCGATCAGCCGCTCGCTGACCTGCTGGGCGGCGCCGGCCGGGGTGGCGATGACGCCGATGGAGACGCCGTTCTCCTCGATGATCTTCTCGAGGTCGTCGGTGTGCTGGACGGGCATGCCGGCGACGGGCTTGCCGGCCATGGCCGGGTCGGCGTCGATGAGGGCCGCGACGCGGAAGCCGCGGGAGGCGAAGCCGCCGTAGTTGGCGAGGGCCGCGCCGAGGTTGCCGATGCCGACGATGACGACGGGCCAGTCCTGGGTCAGGCCGAGCTCGCGGGAGATCTGGTAGACGAGGTACTCGACGTCGTAGCCGACGCCGCGGGTGCCGTAGGAGCCCAGGTAGGAGAAGTCCTTGCGGAGCTTGGCGGAGTTGACTCCGGCGGCCGCCGCGAGCTCTTCGGAGGACACCGTGGGGACCGAGCGCTCGGAGAGCGCGGTCAGGGCGCGCAGGTACAGCGGAAGCCTGGCGACGGTGGCCTCGGGGATACCTCGGCTGCGGGTCGCCGGTCGGTGAGTTCGGCCAGTTGCCACGATGCTCCTGCGGGATGAGCGGGGCTGTGGGCGGCCACTTGTCCCTGGACCGCCCCGTCGACAGCAGGCTATGTCTTTGTGAACGCGTGCACAAAGATTGTGTCCGCTTTGTCCGCGCAAAGTGATGGGGGTCACGCACCCCGGGCGCGTGGGGCGGGAACGCACAACACGCCGAACCCGTTCAAATCCCGCGGGGCGCAAAACGGTACACACTCCTCATCAATACGCCCCCGAGACCCCACAAAACGCCCATGATGCTAACCGGTCGGCGGTCAGCCCTCCAACGCGCGCCGCAGCCGGTCCGGGTTCACCCTCCAGAAGGTGTGCTGCTCGCCGTCGATCAGCACCACCGGGATCTGCTCCCAGTGGCGCCGGTGGAGCTCCTCGTCCTGGGTGATGTCCTTCTTCTCCCACTGCGCCCCGACCTCGGCGCAGACCTTCTCCACCACCGCCTCGGCGTCCTCGCACAGGTGGCACCCGGGCTTGCCGACCAGCGTGACCATCCGCTCGCCGGGCAGCTTCTTTTCCTTACGACGCAGCAATGGGCTCATGCCCCCATTCTCGCGCGCCGCCCCGTAACACCCCGGCACCGAAGAGTTCACGCCCCCGGCATCCCTTCGGTTCGGGAACTCCCGAACACAGTGGCTATGCTCGCGTCATGGCCGCTCTGGGATGGCTCACCCCCCGTAGGCGCTCCGCGACCGCGCGGAGCGTGCTGGCAGGCGAGGCCTCGGCCGAGGCCGCCCGCAAGACCGCGCAGGGCCTCGAAGCGGAGGCGGCACCCCTGCATGCGCCGACCGCGCCAGCCGCACCGGCCGCCGCCGCGGAACTCGCCGAGCCCGTCGAGCCCTCCGCCCCCGCCGAGCCGGAGTTCCCGGTCGCCGGCGACGACCTCGCGGCCGCCTTCTTCGACCTCGACAACACCGTCATGCAGGGCGCGGCGATCTTCCACTTCGGCCGCGGCCTGTACAAGCGGGAGTTCTTCCGCCGCCGCGAGCTCGCCCGCTTCGCCTGGCAGCAGGCCTGGTTCCGGCTCGCCGGGGTCGAGGACCCCGAGCACATGCAGGACGCCCGCGACAGCGCCCTGTCCATCGTCAAGGGCCACAAGGTCAGCGAGCTGATGGCCATCGGCGAGGAGATCTACGACGAGTACATGGCCGAGCGGATCTGGCCGGGCACCCGCGCCCTGGCCCAGGCCCACCTCGACGCCGGCCAGAAGGTCTGGCTCGTCACGGCCGCACCCGTGGAGACGGCCACGATCATCGCCCGCCGGCTCGGCCTGACCGGGGCGCTGGGCACGGTCGCCGAGTCCGTCGACGGCATCTACACCGGCCGCCTCGTCGGCGAGCCGCTGCACGGCCCCGCGAAGGCGGAGGCGGTGCGCGCGCTGGCCGCGGCCGAGAACCTCGACCTGGAGCGCTGTGCGGCGTACTCCGATTCGCACAACGACATTCCGATGCTGTCACTGGTGGGGCATCCGTACGCGATCAATCCCGACACAAAACTGCGCAAGCATGCCCGGGCGCACGACTGGCGGCTGCGCGACTATCGGACCGGGCGCAAGGCCGTGAAGGTGGGCGTTCCGGCGGCCGCCGGAGTCGGCGCGATCGCGGGCGGCGCGGCCGCCGCCATCGCCCTGCACCGCCGCCGCAAGTAGCCACCGCCGCAAGGCCGTCGGGCCCCCGCCTGCATCGGAGCAGGCCGGGGCCCTTCCGCGCACTGCGCGCCGCTCCCGGCCCGCCGCCGGGCGCACATTCCCTCAGCCTTACCCGCGGGTGCGGGAGGGCACGCACGCCTGCCCGACTCGGTCGCGAGCCATCGTGGAAGCGCCCATTCCGCGTATCCAACCGATCAGTAAGCGATCACCAATTGCGACCGAATATGCCTTCGAGACGCAACAGAAGTGTCGGAATCGATGATTTGAGCAACTGGGTGTAGTGCCGCCTGTACGAAGCGTTATTCTCCTCAGACGCATGCCGCCGCCCATCTGTCGCCACGACGGGTGAACGGTCTCGCACTGCACGTGATGGAAGCTCTGCCTCTGGGAGTCCCGTGTACCCACCTGTCGGGGTTGACGCCTCGGGCCTGGCTACGCTGCGCGCAACGGTCCTCGACCACCTGCGCGGCTTCGTCCCCACCGCGTACGCCGTCCCCGCCTTCGCCGCTGCCGGCCTCGGCCCGGCCGGTCCTTGCTATGCCCTGACCGACGGCGGAGCGACGGTGGGCAGACGCGCCCGCGCGGGCGGCGCAGCCGCCACCGGCACGAGCGCACCGGCCGCGCGCCGCCCCACCGCGGACAGCGACCAGGCCCGCATGATGGACCTGGTCGAGCGGGCCCAGGCCGGCGAGGCCGAGGCCTTCGGCCGGCTCTACGACCAGTACAGCGACACGGTCTACCGGTACATCTACTACCGCGTCGGCGGCAAGGCGACCGCGGAGGACCTCACCAGCGAGACCTTCCTGCGCGCCCTGCGCCGCATCTCCACCTTCACCTGGCAGGGCCGCGACTTCGGCGCCTGGCTCGTGACGATCGCCCGCAACCTGGTCGCCGACCACTTCAAGTCCAGCCGCTTCCGCCTGGAGGTGACCACGGGCGAGATGCTGGACGCCAACGAGGTGGAACGGTCCCCCGAGGACTCGGTCCTGGAGTCGCTCTCCAACGCGGCCCTGCTGGAAGCCGTACGCAAGCTCAACCCCCAGCAGCAGGAGTGCGTGACCCTGCGCTTCCTTCAGGGACTGTCGGTCGCCGAGACGGCCCGGGTGATGGGGAAGAACGAGGGCGCCATCAAGACCCTCCAGTACCGGGCGGTCCGCACGCTGGCCCGCCTCCTGCCGGAAGACGCCCGCTGACCCCGCCCGACTTCCCGACTCCTACCGACTCCTCCGACTCCTCAGGCCCCTCCGCCCCTGCCCGCCCCGCCTTCCTCCCGCCTCCCCGGTGCTCCTCTCCCCCCACCCCTCCCGACCGCTCACCATCCACACAACCGGTGACCCCTCGATGACGCTGTGGTCCGATCATCCTTCGTCCGTAACCCAACTGCCGCGCCGCTCGTTGTGCGGAATGCAGGCTCCCTGTGGACACGCCCTGCCCGAAGCCGCTCACTCGAAAGGGTGGATGTGCTCAAGGAGGGCAACCTTCCGGACACCTTGGGGAGTCGATCGTCATGACGAGAGGAGGTGCCGCCAGTGATCGCGAACGTGACTCCGCACCGGCGGGCGAACGCCTTCGCCCAGGCCCTGGAGGATCGGAACCCATCCGACCTTTCCGAACCGGACCCGGCGGCCGAGCAGTCCGAGGCACCTGCCGAACCTGCCGACCACGAACGGTTGTTGGCCCTGGCGAGCGTGCTCGGCGAGCTGCCGCGCCCGGCGCTGGACCCCGAGGTCAAAGTGGTGCAACGAGCCCAGCTCGTGGCCGCCATGGAGGCCCTGGTGATGGAGGAGAGGGCCGGAGGCGGTGCCGCCTCGGACCCTCCGGTGCCCGAGCAGCGGGCCGGCCGCGGCGCCCACCGGGCGACCCCGCTCCGGAAATTGCGGCCCCGCTCCCGCTGGTCCAAGGGCATCGCAGCAGGCGGCCTCACCGTGGGTGTGGCCGCGGGGGCCTTCAGCGGGGTGGCCGCTGCCAGCACGGACGCCCTGCCCGGTGACACCCTCTACCCCGTCAAGCGGGGCATGGAGGACCTCAAGCTCGGCATGGCCGACGAGGACGCCGACCGGGGCGAGCTCTACCTCGACCAGGCGTCCAACCGCCTGTTCGAGGCGCGCCGGCTGATGGAGCGCGGCCGCACCGGCCACCTGGACCACGAATCGCTGACCGCGATCCGCCGGGCCCTGGACGGTATGCGGCACGACGCCGCCGAAGGCCACCGGCTGCTGCAGGCGGCGTACGAGAGGGACGGCTCGCTCGGCCCGATCCAGACGCTGTCCACGTTCTCCCGCTCGCACCGCGACGCGTGGGGACAACTCCGGCAGAAACTTCCCGCCCAGCTCACCGACGTGGGCGGACAGGTGGAGTCGGTGTTCCAGGCCATAGACGATGACGTGGCGCCCCTGCAGGCCCTGCTCCCCAAGGCCCCGGAGCAGAGCCGCGGATCGGGCACGCCGGCCAAGCCGAGCGCACCCGCCGCGACGCAGCAGTCCGCACCGGGCCAGGGCGCACCCGCGCCCGCGGGCAGCCCGGCTCCGGCGGCACCGCCCGCATCCGGCGCCCAGCCCTCGCAGGCCCCGGGCGGCCTCCTCGGCGGCACCGGCGACCTCCTGCACCCGCCCGCGGGCCAGAGCAGCCAGGCGCCGTCGTCCTCCCCGGCCCTGCCGCAGCCGGAGATCACCCTGCCGCCCCTGCTCCCGGGCCTCCTCCCGGGGCTGGGCCTCAAGGCGGAGGACGCCGAGTAAGGGCACGGCGTACGACGAGGTGCTCGGTCCCCGCGGGGGCCGAGCACCTCGTCACATCGCAAGCCGCTCAGAAGAAGACTGATCTGCGCTGCACCAGCAGCTTGTAGAGGGTGTGCTGGATCTGCTCGCGGACCTCGTCCGTGAGGTTGAACATCAGCATCGGGTCCTCCGCGGCCTCCGGCGGATACCCGTCCGTCGCGATCGGCTCCCCGAACTGGATCGTCCACTTCGTCGGCAGCGGTACGGCCCCCAGCGGCCCGAGCCACGGGAACGTCGGCGTCAGCGGGAAGTACGGGATGCCCAGCAGCCGCGCGAGCGTCTTCGCGTTGCCGACCATCGGGTAGATCTCCTCCGCGCCGACGATCGAGCACGGCACGATCGGCGTGCCCGCCCGCAGCGCCGTCGACACGAACCCGCCGCGCCCGAACCGCTGGAGCTTGTACCGGTCCCCGAACGGCTTCCCTATCCCCTTGAAGCCCTCCGGCATGACCCCGACCAGCTCGCCCGCCTCCAGCAGCCGCTGCGCGTCCTCCGAACAGGCCAGGGTGTGGCCGGCCTTGCGGGCCAGCTCGTTCACCACCGGCAGCATGAACACCAGATCCGCCGCCAGCAGCCGCAGGTGCCGCTGCGCCGGGTGGTGGTCGTGCACCGCCACCTGCATCATCAGCCCGTCCAGCGGCAGCGTCCCGGAGTGGTTCGCCACGATCAGCGCCCCGCCCTCGGCCGGGATGTTCTCGATGCCCTTGACCTCGACCCGGAAGTACTTGTCGAACAGCGGTCGCATCAAGGACATCAGGACCTGGTCGGTGAGCTCCTTGTCGTACCCGAACTCGTCGACCTCGTAGTCCCCGGTGATACGGCGCCGCAGGAACGCCAGCCCGCCCGCGATCCGCCGGTCCCAGACCGGCCTGTCACCGCCCGCGGCCCGGGCGGGCGCCTCGCCCGCCGCGCCGTCCCCGGCCGCTTCCGGGTCCGCCCCGGGGGTCGACTCGAGGACGTCCGGGGCCGGTGCGGGTGCGGGCACGGCCCGGACCCTGCGCACCCCGGTGCCCCGCCGGCGCGGCCGGTCCTCGTCGAACGGAATGACCTTGGCGTCCGCCACTATCGCTGCGCTCCCTCTTCGGCTCCGGCAACCCCGACGTTCAACATGCCCGCGACCCGGTCCACGGCCCGCGCCGCCCGCTCCGGCGGCAGCAGCCCGCCGCCCCGGCCGCGCGCGAAATCGGCGAAGGTCTCCGCCGTGGTGTACACGGGCTTGAATCCCAGCACTTCCCGCATCTGCGTGGTCTCCACGACCCGCCCGTGCGTGAGAAGTCTGATCTGCTCGGGTGAGAACTCGGTGACGCCCACGGCCCGCAGCGCCGCCCCCACCCACGTCACCGCGGGCAGGACCAGCGGCACCGTCGGCCGGCCCAGGCGGCGCGCGCACTGCGAGAGCAGCAGCACGCCGTCCCCGGCGATGTTGAAGGTGCCGCTGTTGAGGGTGCCGCGGCGCGGCTCCTGCGCGGCCAGCCGCAGCACGTCCAGCACGTCCTCCTCGTGGACGAACTGCAGCCGCGGGTCGAAGCCGATCACCGTCGGCAGGACGGGCATCGAGAAGTACTCGGCGAGCGCGGAGTCCGCGTACGGGCCCAGGATGTTGGCGAAGCGCAGCACGCACACGGCCACGTCGGGCCGCCTGCGGGCGAAGCCCCGTACGTACGACTCGACCTCGGCGGCGTCCTTGGCGAAGCCGCCCGGCGGCAGGGACTTCGGCTGGGTGGTCTCCGAGAAGACGGCCGGATCCCGCGGGGCGCCCCCGTAGACGCTGGTGCTGGACTTCACCACCAGACGCTGCACCGTGGGCGACTTCTGGCAGGCGCCGAGGAGCTGCATCGTCCCGATGACGTTGGTCTCCTTGACCGCGCTGCCCATGCCTCCCGTCCCGGCGCTGCCGCCGGTGACGGCGAGATGGACGACGGTGTCCACGGCGTGCTCGGCGAGCACGCGGGCGATGGAGACCTGTCTGATGTCCGTACGGACGAACTCGGCGGAGCCGAGGGGGCGCGTGGGCTCCACCGCGTCCACCGCAATCACCCGTTCGACGTCGGGGTCCCGCTGCACCCGCCGCACGAAGCGGCCCCCCAGCTGCCGGGCTGCCCCGGTCACGAGCACGACCTTCCCCACGAGCTCAGCGCCTTCCTCGTCGTCCCCCGCCTGGTCCGGCTACACCGCAGCCCCTCCACCAAGATGGTGGAGGGGCTGCGGAGAACACGTACAGCTGCCGTTTACTTCTTGTTACGACGCTGGACGCGGGTGCGCTTGAGCAGCTTGCGGTGCTTCTTCTTAGCCATCCGCTTGCGCCGCTTCTTGATAACAGAGCCCACGACTACCCTCGCTCACTTCTCGGAACATCCCCGCGCCAGCGGGGATCGGTGCGGGGCGTCTGGGCCCACACGACCTACGTCGGCCTAGCCTACCCGCCCGAGCTCTGAGCTTGTAATCCGAGTGGATCGAACGTGACCCAAAGGTGTCGCGGGCTTCAGTCTCAGGCCGACTCCACCCCCACATACGACTCTCGGAGGTACTCGTGTACCGCGTTCTCGGGGACCCGGAAGGACCGGCCCACCCGGATTGCGGGCAGATGACCGTTGTGCACCAGGCGGTACACGGTCATCTTCGACACTCGCATCACCGAGGCAACCTCCGCCACGGTCAGGAACTGAACCTCACTGAGAGGCCTCTCGCCAGCAGCCATGACACACCTTGACCTTCCGTGCATGACGGGCACCGGCTTCCCCTCCGGTTACTCCTCGTCGTCGCACGCTCACTGCCCAGAGTAGGGGCGTGTGATACGAGTGGGGAAGAGGAGCTACGGCCACTCCTGCGCGCCCGGCAGGCTCGCCCTGTCGAGTACATACCGCGTGAGCGGTCGGTAGTAGTCCTCGGACACCGCATCATCAAGCGGAACGGCGACCGCGATTCTCCCTTCGGCCTCTCCGACGAACAGCGCAGGGTCGTCCGTATCCGCGAGGCCGATCGCCTCCACACCGAGCTGACCTGCGCCGCAGACCCAACCGTGGTCGCCCACCACCAATTCCGGCAACGGGCCTCCGGCGTCCGCGAGCGCCCCGAGCGCGATGCGAACCGGCAGCGGTGAATGGGTGTGCGCGCCGGTGGCACTCCCGGGGAGCCGCGCGCCGGGTTCCCGCACCAGCGCGACCCCCCGTACGTAATCGAGGCAGTGCGTGCGTACCCCGAACCGGGTCGCCATGTCGACTCTTGCCCCCTGCGCGGGGGTGAGGACAACACAGCCGGCCGCCGACAGCGCCCGGGCCAAACTGGCGTAGAACTGCAGGAGACGGTGGGGATGCCCCGTGCCGAACAACACGGGCGAGCGCGCCCCGGCCGCCGCCCGCAGCCGCTGCGCGAACGCCTCCAGGGCGGCCACCGTCCGCTCCGGATCGATCACGTCCGGGCCACTGACCTGCGCCGGGTCCGCCGAGACACCGCACTTGTCCGCCATCAGCCCCAGCAGGGCGCCCTCGTCCCAGTCCCTTTCCGGGTCGAGCCCCAGCAGCACCCGCGGGTCGCGCGCCGCGAACAGCCGGTAGCTGCGCAGGCTCTCCTCCCGGGTCGTCGCGATCGGCCCGGCGAGGCGGGCGGCCAGCAGATGCGCACGCAGCGCGCCGGTGCTCAACACGCACCCGATGCTGCCGCACCGCTGCTGCCGGATCACGGATTACGGGGAACGGCCCCACCGTTGGCGTAACGATGCTGCACCGCGCCCGCAAGGCCGCTCCGGGCCGGCGTACCGGGGTATCGGGGTATCGGGGTACCGCCTAGGTGAGCATGCCGCGCAGCGGGAACACCGCCCGCCGCGTCGCGAGCACGGCCTGGTCGATCCGGTCGGCCGGGTCGTAGCCCGCCTCCCACTCCCGCCAGGAGACCTCCCGGCCGTCCGTCATCCGGGCCGGCGCCAACTGCCGCGTCCGCGCGTACACCTCGTCCCGCCACGACGCCGGCACCGCGGACTCCGGGTCGACGGGCCGGTGCGCGGCGATGCCGACCAGGTGGCTCCAGGACCGCGGGACCACGTCCACGACCGCGTACCCGCCGCCGCCCAGCGCCAGCCACCTGCCGTCCGCGTACTCGTGGGCGAGGCGGTGGCAGGACTCCTGTACGGCCCGCTGCGCGTCCAGCGACACCGCCAGGTGCGCGAGCGGGTCCTCGAAATGCGTGTCGGCCCCGTGCTGGGTCACCAGGACCTGCGGCCGGAACTCCTCCAGCAGTTCGGGCACCGTCGCGTGGAACGCGCGCAGCCAGCCCGCGTCGCCGGTCCCGGCGGGCAGCGCCAGGTTCACCGCCGAGCCCTCGGCGGACGGGCCGCCGGTCTCCTGCGGCCAGCCGGTCTGCGGGAACAGGGTGCTGGGGTGCTCGTGCAGGGAGACCGTCAGCACCCGCGGGTCGTCCCAGAACGCCGCCTGCACCCCGTCGCCGTGGTGCACGTCCACGTCCACGTACGCGACCCGCTCGGCGCCCAGCTCCAGCAGCCGGGCCACCGCGAGCGCGGCGTCGTTGTACACGCAGAACCCGGAGGCCCCGCCCGGCATCGCGTGGTGCAGGCCGCCCGCGAAGTTCACCGCGTGCTCCGCCTCGCCGCGCCAGATCGCCTCGGCGGCCGCCACCGACTGCCCGGCGATCAGCGCGGACGCCTCGTGCATGCCGTGGAACGCCGGATCGTCCATGGTCCCGAGCCCGTACGAGCCGTCGGCGGTCCCGGGGTCCGCGGACACCTCGCGGACCGCGGCCACGTAGTCCTCCCGGTGGACGAGCCGCAGCGTGGAGTCCCCGGCCGGCGGGGCCGCCCGCAGCTCGACCTCCCGGTCCAGCCCGAGGGCCCGCACCAGGCCCATGGTGAGCGCCAGGCGCACCGGGTCCATGGGGTGACTCGGTCCGAAGTCATAGCCCGTTACTGCCTCGTCCCACATCAACAACGCGCGGCGGCTCATGCCGCACACGGTAGCGGGCCCCGTCTGGCCCGAACGAACGGGCGTGCAGCAAGGTCACCAGGACCAGCGCCATCGGCACGAGCATGGCCCCGCGGTAGCTCCAGGCGTCGCCGAGCGCGCCGACGAGCGGCGAACCGACCAGGAAGCCGACGTAGTTGAAGATGTTGAGCCGGGCGACGGCCGTGTCGGAGGATCCGGGGAACAGTCGGCCCGCGGCCGCGAAGGTCTGCGGCACGATCACGCACAGCCCGAGCCCGAGCAGGGTGAACCCGGCCATGCCCGCCCATGCCCCCGGCGCGGCGGCGACGACCCCGAACCCGCCGGCCGCGACGACCGTCCCGGCCCGTACGACGGCCACGGCCCCGAAGCGCCGCACGCCGAGGTCGCCCACGGCCCGACCGACCAGGGTCGTCACCATGTACACGTTGTAGGGGACGGTCGCCAGCTGCTCGGAACTGCCGAGGACGTCCTGGAGGTACTTGGCGCTCCAGTTGGAGACGGTCGAGTCCCCGATGTACGCACACGCCATCACCAGGCACAGCGGCAACAACATCCGGAACCCGCCGGCGCCGAGCCCGGGGGTGTCGCCGGAGGCCCCCTCCTCCCCCTGCGAGGAGACGTAGAACCGGCTCCCTACGAAAGCCAACGGCAGCAAGAGGACCACGGCGGGCAGATAGGAGACGAACAGGTCCAGGTGCCAGTGGGCCCCGGCCCAGGCCGCGGAGGCCCCGACGATCCCACCGAGGCTGTACGCGGCGTGGAAGCCCAGCATGATGGACCGCCCGTACGCCCGCTGCAGGCTCACGCCGAGCATGTTCATGGACGCGTCCAGCGCCCCCACGGCCAGCCCGAACACCCCCAGGGCCACCGCCACGTGCCACATCCGGCTCCCGGCGCCCACGCCGAGCAGCGCGAGCAGCACCACCGGCTGCGCCCACCGCAGGACGACCGCGGGCGAGACCCGCTTGACGAGGTGCTCGGTGGCGACACTGGCCGCCCCCGCCAGGACCGGCACGGCCGCGAGGAAGGCGGGCAGCAGCCCGTCGGATATCCCGTACCGGTCCTGGATGGCGGGGATCCGCGTCACGAGGAGCGCGAAGGTCACGCCCTGCACGAAGAAGCTGAACCCCAGGGCGCCCCGCCCGCGCCGCAGCCGCAGATCGTCTGTCATGGCGGCACAGCGTAGGCCCGGGCTCTACCGGTGGGTAGATGGATCACAGACCCAATTCGGCGAGCAGCCCGGGAAGTTCCTTCATGTCGTCGAACAGCGCCGTGGCCCCGGCCAGCCGCTCGGCCGGCGTCATCCCGGTGTACCCGAGCACGGTCATCCCGGCGGCGAGCGCGGCCTGCACCCCGAGGCCGCTGTCCTCGATGACGACACACCGCTCGGGCGGAGCCGCCATCACCCGGCCCGCGTGGTGAAACAGATCCGGGGCAGGCTTCCCCTTCTGGACGTCCTCGGCACTGAAGATGGTGGTGTCGCCGAAGAAGGCGTCCAGGCCGGCCACCCGATGCCCGACACGGATCCGCTCATGACTCCCGGACGAGGCCACGCAGTACGGCACACCCCGGCCCTGCAGCCCCTCCAACACCTCCCGGGCCCCACTGACCGGCTGCAGCTCCCGCTCGAAGGCGGCGAACACCCGTGCCTGGAAGGCCCGGTCGAAGCCGGCGGGCAACCGCCGCCCACTCCGCTCCAACACGGTGTCGTGCACCCGGTGCAGCGCGGCCCCCATGTAGTCCCGCACGGACTCCTCGTAGGTGGTGGGGTGCCCCAGCTCGGTCAGGTACTCGGCCAGGATGGCGTTGGATATCGGCTCACTGTCCACGAGGACGCCGTCGTTGTCGAAGATGACCAGCTCGTATCCCATGTCGCAAACCTAAGCCTCCGCCAGACCCTCTGGATACGCTGGTCAGCGCACCTACCAGGAGGACACCATGGCCGACCTCACCCCCGAGCAAATGCGCCGACTGCACGATTTCGCTGAACAGCTCGCGGAGCTGGCCGAGCATCAGGAAGACCAGTGGAAGGTGCAGACCACCGACGGTCAGATCTTCCTCACGATGATGAGCCCGACGGCCCCCCACGGCCTCAACGTGGTGCGCCTGCGGCGCCAGATCGAGGGGCAGACCCCTGAGGTGATCGCCCTCAATGACACGAACATGGGTGACCCTGAGACCGGCCTGACGAAGGTCCCCGACCTCATGGTCATCGCGGAGGACGACGTCGACGACACCGCCAAGGTCGTCAACTCCCGCGATGTCCTGATGGTGGTGGAGGTCGTCTCCCGCACGAACTCCCTCACCGACATCCGCGACAAGCTGCACGACTACCCACGGATGGGAATCCCGGTGTACGTCGTGGTGGACCCGCGCAGGGACAAGAAGACCGTCACGGTGCACAGCGATCCTTCGCAGGGGCCCGACGGCGTGCGCTACCGCAAGGAGGTGCCCTACGCCTTCGGTGACACCGTCCCCGCCGGCCGCTGGTCCCTCGAAACCGACAGCCTGAAGAGCTACCCCGCCGACTGGTAGGGCCGGGTGGGCCGGTTGAGCCGTAAACGCAGAAAAGCCCCGCACCAGAGCTGGTGCGGGGCTTTCCCACAATGATTGTTCGGCGGCGTCCTACTCTCCCACAGGGTCCCCCCTGCA